>DATHEN010000220.1:0-5520 GCA_035318565.1 Polyangiaceae bacterium | reverse complement strand
CATCGCAAAGCTGGGCATCGCGCCCTACTTTCTCAGTACCTGGGAAATCGTCGAAATTGCGCGCGAAAGGCGCATCCTTTGCCAGGGCAGAGGGAGCGCCGCGAACAGCGCCGTGTGCTTCGTGCTCGGCATCACCGCGGTCGATCCTGCACGCTCGAATTTACTGTTCGAGCGCTTCATCAGCGCCGAGCGCGCCGAGCCGCCGGACATAGACATCGACTTCGAGCACGAACGCCGGGAAGAAGTCATCCAGGAGATTTACAAGCGCTACGGGCGCGAGCGCGCAGCCATGGTTTCAGAAGTGATCTGTTACCGCGGCAAGAGCGCGCTGCGTGAAGTGGGTAAAGTTTTTGGCTTGTCCCTAGAACAGGTCGACCGTTTGAGCGGCACCATCACACACTGGGACAGCGCCGAGGCCAGCAACGCGCGTTTGACGGACTTCGGCTTCGATATCGAGGACTCGCGTGTCCGCAAAGTGATGGCTCTGGCCCAAAGGCTCCAAGGTTTTCCGCGTCATCTTTCGATTCACGTCGGCGGCTTCGTGCTCTCGGCCGATCCATTGCACGAAGTGGCGCCTGTGGAGCCCGCGCGCATGCAAGATCGCACGGTCGTGCCCTGGGACAAGGACGACCTCGAGGATCTCGGGTTCTTCAAGGTGGACGTGCTCGCGCTCGGCATGCTCACCGCCGTGCGCAAGTGTTTGGCGCTGATTCACGCGAGCGGAGGGCTAGAGTCGGGTACGCCGGCGTGCGCTGCGGCGGGCACGGGCACGGGTTTAGCGGGTTTCGACCCTTTGGACGCGATCGTAAGCATTCCGGCCGAAGATCCCGCGGCTTACGCCATGATTTCTCGCGCCGACACGGTGGGCGTCTTTCAGATCGAGAGCCGCGCACAAATGGCGATGTTGCCGCGCTTGCGTCCGCAGTGCTTTTACGACCTCGTCATCGAAGTCGCCATCGTTCGCCCCGGCCCAATTCAAGGCGGCATGGTGCATCCGTACCTGAAGCGCCGTGCAGCGCGCGAAGAAACCACCGTGCCGCACCCCGACTTGTGGCCGATTCTGGAGCGCACGCTGGGCGTGCCACTGTTTCAGGAACAGGTCATGCAAATTGCCATCACTGGAGCAGGTTACACCGGCGGAGAAGCCGACCAACTACGCCGCGACATGGCGGCCTGGAAACGTAGCGGCAAGCTGCTGCGACACCGGCAGCGCTTGCTCGATGGCTTCGCAGCCAAGGGCATCGCGCGCGATTTCGGTGAGGCGTTGTTCGAGCAAATCAAAGGCTTCGGTGACTACGGATTTCCAGAGTCACACGCGGCCTCGTTCGCGCTGATCGTGTACGCGTCAGCCTGGCAAAAGGCGCATTTTCCGGCGCATTTCGCGTGTGCGCTGATCAACTCGCAGCCGATGGGTTTTTATACACCTTCCACGATCATTCAAGATGCGCAGCGCCACGGCGTCGAAGTGCGCGACGTGTGCGTCGCTAGCAGCGACTGGGACTGCACGCTCGAGGCTCCCGGTGAACACTCGCGCGTGGAAAGCCGTTATCCGAACGCCGAGCGCGCGCTGCGCCTGGGCCTCCGCGTGGTGAAAGGTTTGCGTGAGGCGGCCGGGCGCCGCATCGTGGCGGCACGCGCCGAGCGCCCGTTCTCGGACATGGAAGACTTGCTACGGCGCAGCGCCTTGAACAAAGACGACGTGGAAAAATTGGCCGAGGCCGGCGCCTTCGAAAAGCTCGTACCCGAGCGGCGCCAGGCTCTCTGGCAGGCGCGTTCGCCGCGTGTGGGCGGCTTGTTCCACGATGTGTCGATTCATGAACCTGCGGTGAGATTGCCCCCGCTGCGTCCAGCGCAACAGCTGCTGCTGGATTACGCGAAGAAAGGCCTGTCCGTGGCCGATCATCCGCTCCGTCACGTGCGCGCGGCCTTGCGCGAGCGCGGCGCTCTCGATTCGGCCGAGCTCCAGCGGGCAGAGCAGGGCAAGCGCGTGAGCGTGGCGGGCCTGGTGATATGCCGCCAGCAACCGGGCACGGCGAGCGGCATCGTTTTCATCACGCTCGAAGACGAATTCGGATTTTGTAACCTCGTCTTGTATCGAGACATGTACGAGAAGTTCCACGGAGTGGCGCGCCACTCGAGCATCCTGCTCGCGCACGGTGAAGTCGAACGGCACGTGCCCGACCTATCCGCAGAGACGCCGATCGTTCACCTGATAGCGCGCAAGCTCGAGCGCCTCGATATCCCCGGCCACCGCCTGCAAAGTATGTCGCGCGATTTCCACTGACAGAACCGTCTACAGCGGCGGTTTGCCCGCCAAGAGCCAGGAGCGGAACAGCGCGCCCGTCTTCTGGAACTCCTCGACTGTGTAACCGTACCTCGCCGCGGAAGCGGATAGCGCCACGTACTCGGCGCTCGTGTAACGCGAGCTGTACGCCAAGGTTCCGCGATTTTCGAGCACCACGCTGCTCGACCCCCCGCTCCCGAGCAGCGTCCATAGCAGAGTCGTCGCTCCATCGCGCTGCAGCGCGGCCGGATTCTGGCCCGATAGCTCCAGGCCTCGCGTGAGCAGGGCCTGCCAGTTCGTTTCGTAGTTGGAGGTCATCGACCGTGGGGCTGGTCGTGAACGGCAGCGGAATGCGCGCGGTGGCGCCGTTGACCGAGTCTGCGACGAGCAGCGAGCAGCCGCTCGTGCAATCGATCACGCCATCGAAGAGGCCAGAACCCCGATCCAGCAATTGAACGGACTCTTGGTCGAACAGATCGCGGTCCGGTGTGACGACGATCTTCGGCGCCTCGCGCACTGGCCCGAGATCTCGAAAATTCAGGGGGGCTGTCGGCCCTGAAGGACCCTTATGGCCGGCGGCATCCGCGCGTATCACACAGCTGCCCGGCAGCTCGCACGTGACTTTCGGAATGTCCAGGTACGGCGGGCCGTACGCTCTCCACACCTGCATGGGAACGCTTGCGGAGCCCGCTCCGTTGGTCCAGATGCTGCTCCCTGAAAGGCACTCGCGGTACGAGGTTGCGTCCGCAGGACACATCCAAATCTGAACCGCGGTGTGCGGCCAAAAACCTTGCACGGTAACGGTCGTCGACTGAGAGTCGAGTAAATCGGAGTTCGGGGTAACCTGCACCGCCTCGTTCGGCGGTGGAACGGGCCCGACATCGCGGAACTCGATAGGGACGAAGTGATACAGCCGTGCCCCGAGCACGTCCATGGAGAGCCCGACGACGCACGAGCCCGGCGCTTCACAGCTGACGCGGCTATAGGTGTAGTGGGTCGTGAATGCCCGGTAGACGTTCAGGGTGAACGTCGCGCTCCCCGCCGTGTCCGCGCGCCCGTACACATATCCGTTACAGTAGTTCGCGTAGTTCTCGGCATTCGCCTCAATCCGCTCACGCACGACCCAGCTGCGAACTGCGTATCCGCCGCGAGCCCCTGCGCCGTCACGGTTACCAGTTGCTCATCGAGCAAGTCGCGGTTGGGCGTGACCGAAATGGAGGCTGTCGCGCTAGCCGAGTGGTGCGCGCTGCGTGCGTCGAGCTCGCCGTCGGAGCAGGCAGCCGCCAGCAAGCCCACGAACACTCCTCGTTCCCAAAGCCGTCGGCTGAGCATCCGTGCCCTCCCGGGCACGCGTACTAGCACGTCATTGGACCGGCGAGGCCACGCACTGCATCGAGCGCTGCTGCCTGCGAGGCGCACGCCGCGAAATTTTCAACGCAACTATTCGCGAACGGTCAGGCGACTTGTGTGCGGGATTCGTCGCTCTGCTGCTCGGCGTCGAGCGGCGGCGCTTGCGTGTCACGGACGGTGCCCGCGGCGTGGAACTCGCTGCGCTGCACGGCTTTCTCGTTCACCTTGACGCTTACGATGCGTGAAACACCGGGCTCGCCCATGGTCACGCCGTAGAGCACGTCCACGGACTCCATGGTCTTGCGCACGTGCGTGATCAAGATGAACTGCGAGCTCGCCGTCATGCTGCGGATCGCGTCGTTGTAGCGAGCGACGTTCGCTTCGTCGAGCGGAGCGTCGACCTCGTCGAGGACGCAGAACGGGGACGGCTTGTGCTGGAAGATCGCGAAGATCAGCGACACCGCCGTGAGCGCCTTCTCGCCGCCGCTCATCAGCTCGATGTTGCCGAGCTTCTTTCCGGGCGGCTGCGCGATGATATCGACGCCGCTGTCTAGCAGGTTCTCGGGATCCGTGAGCATGAGCTCTGCGCGCCCGCCACGGAACATGCGAGTAAACGTCTTCTTGAAGAGCTCGTTTACCGAGTCGAACGTTTCGCGGAAGCGCTTTCGCGACTCCTTGTTCATGTGTTTGATGGCGCGCTCGAGCTCTTCCAGAGCGAGCTCCACGTCTTGTTTCTGCTTGGTGAGCTCCACGAAACGGCGCTCGGCCTCTTCGTACTCGGCGCGCGCATCCAGGTTCACGGGACCCATGCGATCGATGAGCTGCGCCAGTTCGTCGATGCGGCGGCGTTGCTCCGCGTCCGGCGCGGGCCGCGCGTGGTAGTCACCGACCACGCGGTGCAAATCCAGGCCGCGGAAGCGCTCGCGCACGTTGCGAAGCAGGTGCTCGCGCTCGAGCTCGATGCGCTGCAGCGCCATCTGGTGGCGTTGCGTGCTTTCGTCGAGCACCGCCAGTGCATCGCGCAGTTGCTTGAGCTCTGCCTCGCGCGTGCCGAGCAGCTGGCGCATCTGTTCGAGCTCGGCGCGGGCAGTGTCCAACGTTTCGTGTACGGCGCGCGCGTGCTCGTCGGCGCTCACGCGTGCTTCACGCGCGACCACGATGCGCCCGGCCGTTTCACCGAACTGCTGCGCGGCTTCTTGCAGCTCGTCCTCCAGGCGCTGCGCACGTGCCTCGAGGTCGCTGAGCGACGTCGCGACGCGTTCGCTGGCGGCGCGGGCCGCCTCCATCTGCTCTTTGACTTGTGCCAGACGCACCTTGCGCTCGGTGACGAGCGCGGCCTGCGCGGTGACGCGCTCTTTCCAGCTGGCGGCGTGCGTTTCGGCACGGCCTAGCTCGTGCTGGGTGCGTTCGAGCTCATTCCGCAGGCCGTCCAGCTGAGCGCGCTCGCGCGCCTGATCTTCGTTGCAGCTCGTCAGCGTGCGATCGAGCTCGCCGAGCTCGCCGTCGATGACATGGGCGCGCTTCTCGCCGCGCTCGATTTCGGACGCGGCGCGCGACAGGTCTTTTTCGGCGGTGATGTGCGCCAGGGCGCCTTCGTGCGCGCCTTCGCGAGCGCGCTCGAGCGACGTGCCGAGCTCGGTGATGCGGGCGCGCAGGGCGTTGTGGCTCTCGACGAGCTCGGCGCAGCGGGCCTCGAGCCGCGCTACTTCGTCCCCGAGCTGGTGCATCTCGCGCTTCTGCTCGAGCATCGCCGCGGCGACGTCGTCTCCGCTGCCGCCGCTCACGACGCCGTCGGGGTGAGCGATGGTGCCGTCGAGCGCCACCGCGGTCACACCCGCGTAGCGCTGCGTCAGCTGCACGGCTTGCTCCGCGCTCTCGACCAGAAC
>DATHEN010000219.1:0-6895 GCA_035318565.1 Polyangiaceae bacterium | reverse complement strand
TTCTCGGCGAGCCAGTATGCAACGAGCCATGCCGATCTGATCGCGCCGGCAGACCCCGAAGAGACCTTGATGCGCCTGCGGGTGATGCGCGCCACCTTGTTCGACTTTCCGGCTTTCGATGTGCCTATGCTGATCGAGGGGCACGCTTTTGTCGTGGTCCGCTACCACATGGGACGGATCGCCGAAGAGGCCGCCTGCGTGCAGACCATGGGCTTCTGTGAGGGAGTGCTTTCGCTGGCTGGCGCCGAGAACGTCCAGGCCGCGTTCGCCGAGTGCTCCTGGAAGGGCGACGGCCGCACCCGAATCACTTTGGAGTGGGAGTCGCCCGAGATTCCGAGCTCCCGAAGCAACCGGGGTCGTTAGCCCATAACGGGTGGCCCGTCCCTAGTCATTCCGAGGCCCTGAGGCCAGGGCAAGCAGCGGTGAGGCGCCAGCCATGCTGCCAAATCCTTGGAAGATTCGCGGGGTAGGAGTAACCAGGCACGGCGTAACACATCGGAAACGGATGCGGCCCGCTCTCGGCGGCCCCTCCGGTCTTCAAGGGAGACGACAGTGAAAAGAGCAGTAGCTTCGATGATGGCGACGGGTCTTCTTTTGCTCGCGGGCAGCGCGGCAGCGGATCCGGCTTGGACGACGGGCAAGGCGACGGTGTCGGGGCAGCTCGATTACGGCATCTTCACCGGGGATAGCCCTCCCGGCTTCGACCTGAATCCGTACGGCATCGGCCTCGGCGTCAAGGGCGGCTACACGCTGGACGCCAGCGTGTATGTCGGCGGCGCATTCGACTACTTCTTCGGCGGCTCGGAAGAGGCCACCGGCGGCGAATTCAACGTCAACGTTTGGATGTTGCAGGGCGAAGTCGGCTACGACCTCGGGCTCATGCCGGAAGGCGTGCTGCGACCCAAGCTCGGCCTGGGCCTCACGTCCGCATCCAGTGAAGCCTGTATCTCGTTCGGTGGAGATGAGCGGTGCGAGAGCGACTCGCAGAGCAAGTTCTCACTCGCGCCAGGCGTCCAATTCCTCTACTCGCTGGATAGCCTGTTCCTGACGGCAGACGCTCGTTACAACATCGTTTTCACGTCGGATGACGAGGGCGACGCGAACGGCATCGTCTTCGGCGTCGGCGCCGGTATCCCGTTCTGATCGAATGCAAAAGGGGGGATTGGCGCGGTCGAGCCGCTGACAGCGTGCGGCTCGACTCGCCAGCTGCAGCGGCGCGCGTGCACTATGCTGAAGTACCATGCCGCTCCGTCCCGAGCTCCAAGCCATTGCCGAGCGGCTGCTCGCGCGCCACGAATGCTTACTCGCGCTCGATACGGTAGCCGATGAGATCGGCGCCGCCGCGGTTACGGCGCAGGACATCGACGCGATCTTCGCCGCGCTGGAAGCAGCCGGCTGCACCGTTGGCGATCCCAATGCTCTGCGCGCGTCCGCGCATCTCGGCACGGTGCTCGCGAGCGCGCGCGAGCTGAAACGCGAGCTCGGTCGCACGCCGAGCGCTGCGGACATAGCCGCACGCTCCGGGCTCACCCCGCAAGAGGTGCGGCTCGCGTTGCTGTTCGCGCAAGTCGCTCAACGCTGAGGCTGCAGCGTCAAATATCCCGGACGGGATAGCCTCGCTGCGTGAGCGCCGCGCGAATCTCCGCGATGTGCTCGAAGCCATGCGTCTCGAGCACGAGCTCGATGGATGTTTGGCCCACCTCCGCGCCGGAGAAGGCGCGATCATGGTTGATCGCCACGATGTTCGCGCGCCGCTCGGCGATCAGCTGCGTGAGCCGCGCCAGCGCGCCCGTCACGTCCGGCAGCGTGAGAAAGAGCCGAACCATACGGCCCGTCTTGACGAGACCGCGTTCGATGATGCGACTCATCAAGTTCACGTCGATGTTTCCACCGCTCAGCACTACCACCACGCGCTGACCCTGAATCGGCAGGTGTGCCCCGAGCGCGGCCGCGAGCCCCACGGCGCCGGCGCCTTCCACCACGGTCTTTTCGTGTTCGAGCAAGATCAGAATCGCCTCGGCAATTTCCTCTTCATCCACGAGCGCGATGTCGTCCACGTAGCGGCGCACCGTTTCGACGGCGTGCTGGCCGACCCGCCGCACCGCGATGCCGTCCGCAATCGTCTTTCCGCCGGGGATGACCGAGACGCGGTCCTGTTTGATTGCGTGGAGCATGCCGGGGAACGTCTCCGATTCCACGCCATAGATCCTGAGGCCCGGTTCCCGCTCTTTCGCGGCGCAGGCGATGCCCGCCGCGAGCCCGCCGCCGCCCACCGGCACGACGATGGCTTGCAAGTCCGGAACCTGTTCGAGAAGCTCGAGCGCGATGGTCCCCTGCCCCGCCATGACGTCCAGGTCGTCGAACGGGTGGATGTACGTGTAGCCCTTCTCTGCGGAGAGAGCCGCTGCGCGCTCGGCCGCGTCGTCGTAGCTCGCGCCGTGCAGGTGCACGACCGCACCGTAGCGCCGCGCGGACGTCAGCTTGATGAGCGGTGTGGCCTCGGGCATCACGACCGTGGACTGAATGCCGAGCCGTGACGCGTGGTAGGCCACCGCTTGCGCGTGATTTCCGGCGCTGGCCGTGACGACCCCGGCGCGCCGCTCCGCAGAGCCGAGCAGCTCGAGCTTGTTGGACGCGCCGCGTTCCTTGAACGAACCGGTGAGCTGCAGGTTCTCGAACTTCAGGAAAATCTCCGAGCCCGTCAGCTGGCTCAGCACCACGCTGGCGGTGCACGGAGTGCGTCGCACGTGACCGGCGATGCGGCTCCGAGCTTCTTCGATGGCAGACAACGTCAGCATGCGGTGTTCCCGTGCCCGGCCGACGCTCGCTTTAGCGAGCTCAGCCCAGCGGCTCTTTGGGCACGAGATACCAAGGATAGCGCGTGATCTCACGGAATCCCATACGGCGATACACGGGCTCACCCATGGGTGACGCTTGAAGCACCACGAGCCTTGTTCCGAGCTCGAACGCATGGCGGCATATCGAACGCATCACGGCGTCCGCGCGTCCGCGACCACGCGCCTCCGGCCGCGTGCCCACCCAGTACACGCCGGCAATGCCATGACTGAACAGCAGCATCGCGCCGGCCACGGGCTGCTCGCCCTCGTACACGACCTGTACGAGCCAGTGCGGCGTGAGCCAGCGCTCGGGCATCGCGAACATCTTGCGCGTCATGTCGCCCGGCAAGCCCATGCTCTCGTAAGCTGCGGCTGAGATTTCCACGACGTCCGCTGCGCGCTCCGCGCCCTGCAGCGTGCGAATACTCACGTTCGTCGAGAGCGCGTGCGCGTCGGGCGCCTGGCTGAGCACCATGCCGACGGGTTCCCCCACGCGCGCGTACCCTTCGCGTTCCCAGAGTGCGACCAGAGCGCGATCGCGGTGCTGACGAGCGTAGATCGTGAAGCCACGGTTCAGCGCGCCGTACCACTGCCGCGCGCGATCGAGCAGCGGGACTGCGTCGTTCACGCCCTGTCCAAGCGGCAGCAGTGAGTTGAACGGCCCTGCGGGATAGCGCGTCGCGCTCGCGAGCAGCAGCGCGTCCTCGTGCTCCTCGATCCGGTAGCCGAGCGCAAAGCGCACTTGCTCGCGGTGCGCTTCGGCCAGATTGAGGTCCGACAGCTCGAGCAGCGCTGCGTCGTGAGTGCTCATGTGGGTCACATACTACCCGAGAAGCCCGAGAGCGCGGCCTTCGCGAGGGTCAGAACGGCAGTCGGTACTCGAATCCGATGGCCACGCGGAAACGATCGACGGGGACGGTTTCTTGCCTCGTGTAGCCGGGCGCCGGTGCCGTGAGCGGTCCGATGGCATACGGATTTCCATCGCTCAAAACAGTGTTGGCAGCGAGTCGATAGCTGAGGCTGGGCACGCCCGGTACGATCCCCGAGACGGTGGCCCGAAGCTCGACGAGAGGTGAAGCATAGGGCGTCGGCGAAAAATCGGTACCCACGATGGGGCGCTTGCCTGCGACCCGGCCCGCGAGAGCGATCGTCGGGAGCTTGCCGCGCAGATCGTAGCCAATCCGCGCGTTGCCGAAGAACGAGGCCGCGGCGGGCAGCCGAGCAGCGGGCGTTCCATCCCCGGCGTCTTGCCGCACGTACGCGGATGTGGCGCCGAGCCCGTAGAAGAGCCTGCTCGACAGAGACGTTCCGTCGAACCCAACGTTGACGCCGCTGCTGCCCACGGACGCGGCGTTTTTATACTGGCTGATGGGCGACGTGGCCGTCGTCGAGAGGCGTCCATCAGCGATGGCGGCCTCAATCGCGTCATCCGACAGGCTGCCCGTGACGACCAGGTCCGCCAGATGTGTTCGGAACACCGCGACGCGCACACGCTGAGCCCCGAATCGCTGCTCGAACGAGCCCTCGACCGATTGCACCGTTTCGGGACGCAGATCGGGCGCGGCGACCTGCGCCAGAGGGTCGTAGTAATAGCGCTCGTACATGGCCGGAGAGCGAAACGCCTCGGAGTAGATCGCCTTGAAGTGGCCTCCTCGCCAGGGGGTAAGCATCGCGGCGACGCGAGGCGAGCTGTGAGACGACAACTCGTGGCGCGCTTCGCTCGACCCCAGATCACCGCGCTCCGCGAGATCGACGCGGAGCCCAGCGTTCATGGAGAACCAGTTGGTGAAGTTCGCGGTCTGTTGCAGGAACACGCCGAGTCCTGCTTCGAGAGCCTCCGTCGAAGGTGCCGAGAGTGTCGAGACTCCGGTTGCGGCATCGACATATTCGCCCCCCGATCCGTGCGAGAACGACAAGCGACCGTCAGCGCCGAGCAGGGTCGGGAAGCGACCGTCCTTGAACCAATCGAACGACGTCTGCACCTCGGTACCGAGCCAGCGCGAACCACCGAGAAGCTCGTAAGTGCAGCCTGTGACCTGGCCCTCGAGGCAATCTTCGGCAGCGGAGATCGGGTCGCTCTCCCGGTAGTCGTAGAAGTCGCCATAGACGCGTACGGAGAGTTCCACGCGCTCGGCGAGCGCCTTGCGGTAGCGCGCGTCGAGCGACAGCCAGTACTCGCGCTCGAAGCCCTCGGTGCTCCCCAGGTCGGCGCCGCCGGCGAAGGGGCTCCAGCGGTTGAACGTGGCCCCTCGAAGGGCGAGCTCGAAATCGCCGACGCGCGCGCGGACGTACGCGGCCGGCGCCCGCATGGAGAATAGATTGAGCTGTCCCTCGGAGCTCCAGATGCCTGTCGGCGGTGTGGCGGACGAAAAGCGCTTCGGCTCACCGGTGACGGAATCCTCGCCGTAGTTCTGGGGGCCGAACTCCGACGCAGGGCCGCGTGAACTGTAGTACTCGACCTCGCCGACGATTTCCGCCGGTTGACCGAATAGTTCGAGCTCGTAGCCGAAACCGACCGCTCCACGGCCGGAAGTGAGCAGCTCGGATTCGGCGATGACGCGCGTTCCCGCGAAGTCCTTGGCCCGTTTCGTTACGATGTTGACCACGCCCAGCATCGCATTCGAGCCGTAGAGCACCGACCCCGGGCCGAGGATCACCTCGATGTGATCGATGAGCTCGAACGGGACGCCCGCGCCGCGATCGTAATACGCGGTCCCGGCCCATTGCTCGTTTATCGCATGGCCGTCGACGAGCAGGAGGACATGGCTGCCATAGTCATGGGTGAGGAGCACGCCTCGGACGCCGAGTTCGACACTCCAGCGAGGGTTCTCCGTGACCATTCCCAGCGACAGATAGTTGAGAGCTTCGTCAAGCGTTCGAATGCCGAACCTGCGCAGTTCTTCGGCCGTAATCGTCGTGGTCGTCGCCGGAGCAACGCTGGATGCCTCGGCGGTCTTCGATGCGGTCGACACGATGGGATCTTCGAGCAGCTCCTCGAGCTCCTCGGTGTTCTCCGCCCGCGCGGCGTTCGCAAGCAGGGCCCCCGCCAGAAGAGCCGCTAAAATCGGCTTCGACCTCATCGGTAGATCCTCATCAGCCGCAGCACGTCCGCGCTGACGTTGACGTGCTGAAGGCGTGCCTGGGTGAGGTGGAAGAGCAGCTTGGGCTTACCGGAAACCATGTCGAAGCCGAGGACGATCCTTTTTGGGACGAAGGCCGCATCGGCACCTGCAGTAAGCACGTCCGTACCACTGAGGCCCATTGCGATTCCGGCGATGTCTTGATCGGAGAATCCCTGCGTCAGATAGACGACTGCTATCCGATCGTCTTTGCATCGCTTCGCGAGCGCGGCGCCATTCGTGAAGGTCGCAGTCGACTCTTCATGCGGCAATCCGGCAACGTCCGGGACGTCCTTCATGAAAGCCAGAAAAAGCGCCGCCGTGCGCGCCGAATCGATGTCCCCCTTTCGCGAGAGCACGAGAAACCGTACGCTCCTATTCGCACGAGCGCGCAGGTTCCTGTCGTAGTTCAGGAACTTCACGAGGAGCTTGGTCTGAAGCGCGATCGGGACCGCCACTCCTTCCGCGCGACTGTCTCGCGCGGTCGTGAGCGCCAGGAGGAGCAAAATAGCAGCTGCATGGCGCAAGCGCTTAGATCGCAATGCAACTGCCCTCCATCTCCGGCCCTCGAGCGTCGCAACCTATCACAGTCGGATCGGCAATCGACGCTAGCCTGAAGCCGAGATTAGCGCACCGAGCCGGCCCCTCTCATATGCCTAGCTTTGGATGCGGCTCGGGCGCGCCGATCGCCGACACGCCGTCAGCTCCCCGGGCGGGTCCATCGGGCTATTGCTCACATTGACCCCCTGTTCACGACAACTCGCGTTGCTTCACGTTCCACCCGTCGTTCGAGGCTGATCGCGAAACTGCCCGCAGAATTTGCAGGCTTCATCGTGCAGCGCGGCAGTACCGGGCTCGCGAGCGCGGTGAGGCCGGGGGGCCGGCTCCGTCGCTCTCGCTTGCGCTTCCGGGGGCGATCTGAAACCTTGGCCAACATGG
>DATHEN010000218.1:0-2503 GCA_035318565.1 Polyangiaceae bacterium | reverse complement strand
AGGCCGCTCTTCAAAATGCGGCCCAAATGATGACCCACGCGGCGGCGCAAGCCGCGCTCATCACCCTCAGATAGTAGCCCCGCCACCCTGGCCGTGCAACGAAAAGGTCGCGCCCAGCGCTGCAGCGGTTGGATACCGTTCGAGAAAAGCTGCTGAACACGTTTGTCGCAGCTTCTCGCTCCTCGAGCGAGTTATCCTCGAGATATCGTCCGGCGGCCACGATGTCCAGTACGGCCGCAGCGCGCCTGATCCGCCCCTTCTTCGCCGATTCGCGGACGTGCTCGGCGGCGCGCGAGCTTCTCGCTCGAAGTGGCATCGACGAAACGGCGCTCGATGCGTCCGGCGCGCGGGTCGATCACGACTTGCTCGTGGATTTGGTGGAACTCGCGGTGCAGGTTACGGGCGATGAACGCCTGGGACTGCACGGCGCGATGCACCTGGGCACGGGCATCTTCCAGGTATTGGACTACCTGGGACGCGCCAGCCCGACGATCGCCGACGCGCTACGCACGCTCGCTCGCTATCAAACCTTGTTGCACGACGGCTTTCGCTTCGACGTGCAAGCGCGAGGGCGAGAGTGGCTGGTGACGGTGGACGTCGAACCCGGACTACGCTTCCCGGTGGCGCTCGCGGAGTTCTGTATGGCAAGCCTATTCCTCGCCGCGTACCGCATGGGTTTGCCACCCGTGCAGTCGCGTGTGTTCTTCAAGCACGCGGCGCCGGAAGACACGCGTGAGTACCTCGAAGTGTTTCGCGCGCCGGTGCGTTTCGAGGCCGAGGCCAACTACGCGATTCTACCGGCGGCCAGCGTGGAGATGCGTTTACCCGAAGCCGATCCCGTGCTGCGCGTGATTCTCGAGGGCCACGCCGATCGCCAACTCGAACACTTGCCCCGCACGTCGTCGTGGTCCGAGCGCACGCGCGCGCTCGTGGCAGAAGAGCTACGCGCCGGTCACCCGTCCTTGATTCGGATCTCTCAAAGGCTCGGTGTGAGCCCCCGCACCCTCCGGCGTCGGCTCATCGACGAGGGGACGAGCTTTCTGCGCGTCACGGACGATT
Source organism: Polyangiaceae bacterium (assembly GCA_035318565.1). Taxonomy (GTDB): domain Bacteria; phylum Myxococcota_A; class Polyangia; order Polyangiales; family Polyangiaceae; genus DATDJP01. Next base: position 1,444 of record DATHEN010000218.1, on the reverse strand, counting down.
TGCGCCGTGACCTTGCGCTTTCCTATCTCGAGCAAGGGCGTGGGTCGGTCGAAGAGCTGGCGTTGTTCCTCGGATTCTCCGAGGCAAGTGCGCTGCGCAGGGCCTTCAAACGCTGGACCGGCCGCAGTTTGACGGACACCCGCCACCGGCCGTAACGCGCGAGCACTAGCCTCTGGAGCCAGCGCCGGTGATGCGAACAGTCTCGTTGGGAGACAGTTCGCAGTAGTCGCGCGCGTTCGCGACCGCATCCGTCCTTTTCTTTTGCGGAAAATTCGATTCACCATGCAGCTACGTCGAGACCGACTGCGACCTGAAAGGCTTCACATGAGAGCGAACCTGCGAACGAGCTACTGGGCGGCTGCTGCCGCAGCGCTGCTGATCGGCTGCGGCGACGTCAGCGACAGCGAGGATTCGCCCAGCGAGGAAAACAGCGGCTGCGGCCTCGCGACGCAATGGGGCGGCGACGAAAATTGCATAATGCCGCCGCCTGCGGAGCTCGGCTTTCAGCTGCACTATGGTCCGAGCAACTACGACGACGCCGCGGAAATACAGAAGTATCTGATCCCGTCCAGCGTCGATACGAACATCTACGAACCCGTTACGGCGGGAAATACCAGCGACATCTATTTTTACAAACGGCAGTACCGCATGCGACCCGGTTCGCATCACTTGATCGTGAGCGGCGAAGGTCAGGGCTCGATCTTGGGCACGGGGCGGCGGCTCGGCGGCTCTCAGAACTCGATCAAGGACAACCCGGTTGGCGAGATACCGCCGGAAAACCGCGGCATAGGTATGCCGCTAGCGGCCGGCGCACGGCTAATCCTCAATCTGCATCACTTCAATAGCACGCCCGAACCTCTGCTCCGCGAAGCCTGGGTCAATTTCTGGTACATCGACGCCGCAGACGTCAAACAGGAAGCCAAGGAGATCTTTCTTTGGGCCTTCGGCAGCGCGATCGCTCCGAGTGCCAAAGCGACGGTCCGCGGCAAGAAGACCATCAGCGAAGCCGGACGCATTCTCACGCTGTATGGCCACCGGCACTCCAACAACGTGCGCTTCAGCGCGTATCTGAATGGAGAGTTGGTTTTCGACGACTACGATTGGCGAGAGCCCGCAGTGTTCGAGTTCAATACTCTCACCAACAATCCCACGCCCAACCTCGGATCCGGTCGCGCTGGCGCCAGGACCGGCACGCTCGAGCTGAAAGCCGGGGATGTGCTCGAGTGGGAGTGTGACATCGAGAATCATCATGCCGAACCCATCACCTTCGGCGAGAACGAAGCGATCACCAGCGAAATGTGCATTCTCGTCGGTGACGCCGTAGGCCCCGCGTTGATGGGTCTGTCCGAACTCTGAACGGTAGACGTGAACGCCGACGAAATTTTCTCGCGTTCAACGCGTTCAACGCGTTCAATCTGACGTCCAAACACTGTCGAATACCAGC
>DATHEN010000217.1:0-9632 GCA_035318565.1 Polyangiaceae bacterium | reverse complement strand
GCTTTCCAGTTGGGCTTTGCGGTCTCGACCGACGCCGGGGGGAATGGGGGTGGTGGCGAGGCTTGCAAGGGGGTTTCAGCGTGTACCCGTCAGTATGCGCCGCGCTTGACAGGTCCCGCTCCGGGCGCACCTAGTCCCATGCGCTACCTGGCGTTTGCCACGGATTACGACGGAACTCTGGCTCATCACGGCCGCGTAGACGACCCTACGCTGGCGGCGCTCTACAAGGTCCGAGAGAGCGGCCGCAAACTCCTCCTGGTGACGGGGCGCGAAATCGAAGACTTGCAACGCGTGTTTCCGGAGCTCGACGTATTCGACTGCGTGGTTGCGGAAAACGGCGCTCTTCTCTATTGGCCGAACACGCGCAAAGAACAGCCGCTCGGCGCCGCGCCGCCCGAGGAGTTCGTGACGGAGCTGCGAGCGCGCGGCGTGGATCCTCTCTCGGTCGGTCGCGTGATCGTGGCCACTTGGGAGCCGAACGAGCAGATCGTGCTGGATACGATCCGGGATCTCGGACTCGAGCTGCAGGTCATCTTCAACAAGGGCGCCGTGATGGTGCTGCCCGCTGGAGTCAACAAGCGCACGGGCCTGGTGGCTGCGCTCGACGTTCTCGGGTTCAGCTTGCACAACGCGGTCGCCGTGGGTGATGCAGAAAACGATCATGCGTTTCTGAGCGCGTGTGAGTGCTCGGTGGCTGTTGCGAACGCCCTCGAGGCCGTGAAAGACACCGCGGACTACGTGACGTCCAGCGATCACGGCGCCGGCGTTCGTGAGCTCATCGAGCTCTTGCTCGAGAACGATCTGCAGACGCTCGAAGCGGGTCTGCGTCGTCATCACGTTCTGATCGGATGGGACGACGCCGGAAACGAAGTGAAGTTGCCGCCCTACGGCAGTGTAGTGCTCGTGTCCGGCGTTTCGGGCGGCGGCAAGTCGACTGCCGTCTCCGGCATTCTCGAGCGTCTCGCTGAAAGCGCTTACCAGTTCTGTCTCGTGGACCCCGAAGGGGACTACGACGGCATGCAGGGTGGCGTTCGCATCGGCAACCCGCAACAAGCTCCAGACCTCGAAGGGGTCCTGCAGGTTTTGGCCTCACCCGCACAGAACGCCATCGTGAATTTGCTGGGTGTCACGCTGCTCGATCGGCCGCAATTCTTCGCGCAGCTCCTGGCAAGGCTGCACGAGCTGGAGGCCAAGCTCGGCCGGCCGCACTGGCTGATCGTGGACGAGGCGCACCATATGCTGCACACCACGGCTCGCCCGAGCGCCCTGGTGGCTCCACAGATCAGCAGCTTGCTCATGATCACGGTGCATCCCGAGCAGATTCAGGCGCCGCTGCTCGAGCAAGTGCAGTTCGTCTTGGCCGTGGGCAGCGAACCGACGAAAACTCTGCAAGCGTTCGCTGCCGCAGCAGGTGCGTCGCTGCCCGCGCTGAATGCGGAGCCCGGTGAGCCGGGGCTGCTCTTGTGGTCACGCCAGGGTAACGCCATCACGCCGCTGACGACGGCGCGTGGCAGCCATGAACGGCGCCGCCACGTGAGGAAATACGCGGAAGGCGAGCTCGGCCCCGACAAGAGCTTCTATTTCCGAGGCAAGGAAGGAAAGCTGAACCTGCGCGCCCAGAATCTGATCCTGTTCAATCAAATCGCCGAGGGCGTCGACGATGACACCTGGCTCTTTCACTTGCGGAATCGAGACGTCGCACGCTGGTTCCGCGATGCAATCAAGGATGAAGAGCTCGCTGACGAAGCGGAGGCGGCGCTGCAAGCTGGGCTCGGCGCCAGTGAGAGCCGCGCGCGCGTTCGCGAAGCGATCGAGAAGCGCTACACGTTGCCGGCGCGCTGAAGTGCTAGTACCTCGGCTCAGTTGTGCATTCCGGATTTCCGCGGCTCCACTGAAGGTGAGAGCCGCAGAAATCCTCAGCACGCCCAGGTATAGCCTCGGTATTTCTTTTGTTCCTGACTAGCGCGCGAGCTCCATCTCTACGAGGCGCATTTTGCTGCCGGCGCCGCTGCGTCGCGAATAGCTGACGTACTGGATGCGTCCATTTTCGCGCTCGAGCTCGGGATGGGCGAGGGCGTCGTAAACCCAGAGCTGCTCGGGCTTGAGCGTGTCGAATGCGACCACCGGCTGGGTCCACGGCCCCTCCGGTCGCGGTGCCGTCGTGAGCAGCACCTGGTTCGCCAGAGGCTTGGCGTAAATCGCCACGTAGGCGCGCAGGTGGCGATTGTATGCGACCGACAGCACGTCGTTGCCTTCCATCACGACACTGGCGGCTCCGAGATCGTTCGTCCAATTGGCGCCGTTCACGAAGTACTGCCAAGCGCGTCGATCGAGCGCTTGAACGAGCGGCACGCGCCCCAGACGGCATAGCTTTTTTCCCTGCAGCGTGTCGCAGCCGTACACGTAGAGCATCTCGCCCTCCACGACCGCGGCGCTGCCGAAGTTGGGCTCGTTACCCCGGAACATCAGCTCCGCTTCACCACCGAAGCCGTTCTGCGGAGGACGCGCGCGTGCGGCATCGAAGTGACTCCACAGCGCGATGCCGCGGCCCTCGCAGCGGAAGTTGAACTCTCCGGGCAGGGCGTGCATCTTCGTGTAGAAAATCAGCGCGCGCGCCCGCGCGGGGTCGGGCACGATCGTCAGCGGCCAGAGCGCCCAGCGCGCCTGGCACGGCTCTGCGCGGCAACGTTCACCCGCGTGGGCAACGTTGTAATCGTGCTCCGCGGGCGTGTATGTGAGAAACAACGCCGGATCGCCGGCCTGATCGACTGGGAAGGTGAAGCGAATGCCGTCGCTGGCGTCCACGTCGTCGCTGAAGGCCCAAGTGTTGGAAGCCATGTGGCCTTCTCCGGACGTGCGTTGAAACGACGTATCCCCGTAGGGCCAGACCGAACGCCCGGCGAAGACACCACTGTAGCCGCCGTCGCGACCCGAAATGACACGCGGGTTCGGCAATATGCCGAGGTCGGTGGCGCGCAGCACCGGCCATTGCATGCCGCTGTACGCCGTCCTGACGAGCTCCGCGCGCTGTGAAGCGGCATTGCCCAATGTCACCTGGCACGATGACAGACCCAGAAGAAGAAGGGGAACACACGCGAGCCTGCGCGTCGTCGGGGGCGACAGAAAGCGTAGAGAGCCCAAGATTTGCAGAAGTTTTCAGTGCCTACCTCCCAGAAGCAAGAGGCACAGTGGGGAAGATTTCGGCGGCGCTTCGCGTAGCACTGGAGCGTAACGCCCCAGTTTTCAGAAGGCGGCGCGCGCTCGCCTCAGCTTGCTTAGAGAAATGCCGTGGTTACGGCTACAGTGCTTGGCTGGTGGTTCGGCAGGGGTCCAAATTGGGCCCGATTCGCTTTCCTACTTAAGGAGAAACGTCATGCTTCATGTCCTCCCGCCCGTGCTCCGCGCACCGCTCCTCGCAGCGCTGTGCTTCACGGTTCTTCTGTTCGGCAGCGGCGCTGCGCGCGCTCAGAGTCTCGCTGCTTGCGGCAACATTCACGTGGAAGCCAACGCACAGTGTGAAGCGGTGGTGACGGGCGGCTGTGTGGCTCGCTGTGAGGAATTGAAATTCGAGGCGTCGTGCCACGCTCGCGGCTACGCACGCTGCGAGGGAAGATGCGATGCCGACATCAGCGTGGACTGCACTGGGAGCTGCGACATCGCTACGTGCCGCGCCAAATGCGATGTGAACCCCCCACAGTTTCAATGTGAAGCCAACTGCGTAGCGGGCTGTGATTTGGAATGCGCGGGCACCTGCGAGGGCGAGTGCGGCACCGACACCGCCTGTCGCTCGCGCTGTCAGGGCTCCTGCAAGGCAACTTGCCAAGGCGAGTGCAGCGGGGGCTGCACGGGGACTCCGGGTTCCGCCAACTGTGAAGCCAAGTGCGAAGCCAGCTGCCGGGGCCAGTGTGCTGGGCGCGCGCGCGTGGAGTGCCAGGTGGGCTGTCAGAGTGACTTTCAGGCGGGATGTGAGACGGAGCTCGAGGGCGGCTGCAAAGTGAAATGCACGGAGCCCGAAGGCGTCGTCGAGTGCAACGGCGAATACGTAGACCACGGCGGCAACGCCGAAGAGTGTCTGGACGCCATCGAAGCTTGGGCCGCGTCGATCAACGTCAGCGCCTCTGGCAGCGCCACCGCCGCCTGCGACAACGGCGTGTGTACGGCACAGGCCGAAGGCGAAGCCAGCTGCGAGTGTTCGGCGCCCGGCGGTAACGCCAGCGACTCGCCCCTGTTCAGCGGCGCATCGGCGCTGATCGGAATCGGAGCACTGGCCTTCGGCACATTCCTTCGCCGCCGCCGCGCCCAAGAAGGCCGCTGACGGACATCGCGACATGTGAGTCCTTCGCTGCATTCGCCGGCCTTTGCTCGGTACTGAGCCAGGGCCGGCGGTTTCGTCGGGGGTTTCCTGGTCGCCGCTCGCGCTATTGCGCGTTACGCTCCGCGCGAACTCGGGTTTGGAGGTCGCCGATGCGAACGATTTTCGCTGCTTCTCTTTTGGTCTTGTTCGGCACCGGGCTCGGCGCGAGCTGCGGCGGTCAACCGCCGGTCGGAGCCGGGGGCAGCGCGGGTGTGGGCGGCGGGGGCAACACCTTGCCCGAGTTATGCAAGCTCCCGCCCGAGACTGGCCCCTGCCTGGCGTCGATGCTCGCGTACTACCACGACGCCAAAAGCGGCGTGTGCATCCCCTTCACGTACGGCGGCTGCGGAGGGAACGCCAATCGCTTCGCAACTCAGGCGGCATGCCAGGCCGCGTGTAACGGCGGCACGCCGGATCTCGATCGGTGCCGGCAGCCTTACGAGTGCACGGTCGCCGCGCGCGGCTGTTGCGGAGACTGCGGGGACGGCACGGCCGAGTCGTTCGTGGGGCTGAACCGCGCGAACCTTTCCGCGTACGTGAAGGCGCGCGGCTGCACTGGAGTCGCGTGCGGGCCTTGTCCACCCATCGAGGTGACGGCTCGCACGACTCCGTACTTTGCAGCAACGTGTGAAGCGGGATCGTGCCAGGTCGTCGATACACGCAGGACCAGCGTTACGGAGTGCACTACGGACAGCGACTGCACCCTGCGCATGGGTATGAACTGCTGCGAGAGCTGCGGCGGTGACAATCTGGCGGCTGTGAACAAGCGCGCCGACCTGAATGCGCTGCTCTGCGGCGAAGGCTTTGGCGCGTGTCCGCCCTGCGTGCCCGTGTACCCCGAGGGATTCGGTGCGATTTGCAACTCCGGCCGCTGCGCCGTCGCGCGCATCGCCCCTTGAACCCCTGATTGTTTTCGTCGTTCTAAAACGGTGGCGGCTCGGGCAACACGCCCGCGTCTTGTCCAAACGTGATGGGCATATCCGGAGCGACGCGAGCTGCGGGTAGGTCCACGGCCGCGCCCGCATCCGGCACGGTCGAGCCGGGCGTGGTGGCCATCAGCGTTTCCGATTCCACGGCACCCAATGCTTCCTCGGTCCCCGCGTCGGGCACTGCGCTCTCGGTGGGTACGGTGCCATCGAGAAACTCTTCGTCGATGGCGCCTTCCTGACCATCGTACGCGAGCAGCCCCGTCCCCGGATCGATACGAGAGACGATCACGCTGCCCGGGCGCGGGAATTCGGTGACGGGCCGCTTGCCATGCGCGGCTTTCATGAAGTCCATCCAGGCGGGCAGCGCGGTCGTGCCGCCCGCCTCGCCCCAGCCGAGCGGCGAGGGGTCGTCGTACCCGACCCACACACCCGAGACGATCTCAGTGGAGTAGCCGACGAACCAGGCGTCTTTGGCGTCGTTGGTCGTACCGGTCTTGCCGGCGAGCGGTCTACCGAGGCCGCTCGCTCTACGAGCCGTTCCGGCCTGCACCACACTGCGGAGCAGGCTGGTCGTCACGTACGCTTCGTCTTCCTGCATCACGCGCCGGCGCGGTGGATCGGGTGGCAGCGGCAGCTCTTTGCCGTCGGGCCCGATGATCTTGCTGACGAGCACGGGCGGCGCGTACTCGCCACCGCTCGCGAACGTCGCAAACGCGTTGGTGATCTCGAGCGGCGTCACCTCGTACGCGCCCAACGCCAGTGAAGCGTTCGGCTCGAGCTTCGATTGAATGCCGAGCGCGCGCGCCCACTGCACGACGTTGGCAGGACCCACTTCCTTGAACACCTGAATGGCGGCGGTGTTATCGCTCTTGGCCACGGCGTCGCGAATGCTGATACGGCGTGCTTCGAGCTTGTGCCGCGGATCCGCTGGTAGAGTCAGCACGCTCGCCGGAGTGAAGCGGCGTGAATGCAAGGCATAGCTGTACACGAACGGTTTGAATGCCGATCCCGGTTGGCGGCGCGAGCGCGTCGCGCGGTCGAGACCGCCGGCCAGAGCTTCCACGTTTCCGATCAGCGCGAGCACGTGCCGGGTGCGTACGTCTATGGCGACCAACGCCGATTGCGGTCCGAGATCGAGGCGCATGTCGGGCCGGCCAGCGCCTTCGGGATCGTTCAGCAAGTGCACGCGCAGCAGTGCTCCGACTTTGGTGAACTCGCTCGGCGGCAGGCGCTTCGGGTTGTAACGCTCGTCACGCAGCAGCGCCACTCGACCCACGATGCTCCCGACCCGCACGTCCAGGGTGCCGGCCCGGTCGTCCAAAGCCACCACCGTGCCGATGTACGCTCTCTGCGCGCTTGGCGTGCCTTCGGACGCTGCACCCCAGAGCCTGCGTTTTTCGGCGGTGAGCGGCGGGATGAGCTTCTGGCGTTCTGCGTAGCGCGCCAGATTGTCACGCACCGCTTTGCGAGCTGCAGCCTGCATCGCGGGGTCGAGCGTGGTGGTCACGACGAAGCCGCCGCGACCCGCGTCTTCCCCGGCGACTTCGCCGAGCACTTTTTCGACGTGTGAGATCACCTCCGGCGCCAGCTCCGACTCCGCCTCGACCGCGGGAGCCAGTCTGAGCGGCGCGGCCGCAGAATCGGCATGGAGTGCTTGCGTGATGAAGCCCTTTTCGAGCATTTGTGCGAGCACGTAGCGGCGCCGGTCGAGCGAACGCTCGCGCGCGTTGCGCGGCGAAAAGCGTTCGGGTGCGGCGACGACCCCGGCCAGGAGCGCTGCTTCCGGCAAGCTCAGCTGTTTCGCCTTCTTGCCGAAGTAGTAGCGCGACGCCTCTTCGATGCCGTAGCGGCCGTGACCGAGGTAAATGTGATTCAGATACAGCGCGAAGATCTCGTCCTTGCTGAGGTGTTGCTCCAGGCGTCGCGCCAGGATCGTCTCGCGAATCTTGCGCCGGTAAGTGCGCTCGGGCTCGAGCAGCACGTTTTTCACCACCTGCTGCGTGATCGTGCTGCCGCCCTGGCGCGTCTTGCCGGCGCGCAGGTTCGCCAGCATCGCCCGTAGCATACCGAAGTAATTCAGGCCCTCGTGCTCGTAGAAGTGCGCGTCTTCAGCGGCCAGAAACGCCAGCTTGGCGTGGTCCGGCACGTCGCTGAGCGGAATCACCGTGCGCCGCTCACGAAACAGATTGGCGAGCAGAGTGCCGTCCCGTGCCAGTACGCGGGTGACCTGCGGTGGACGATACCCCGTGCGAAGCTCAGCTACGCTCGGCAGCTCCGCTTCGTAGTGCCGGATTACGAGGAATACGCTGCCCGCGGCGAGGGCGACCAGCAAAAGCAGGCTGATCAGGATCCACTTCAAGCTACGATTCGCGCTCCCGAAAAACTGCCCGATGCGTGACATGGCAAGCTCGGCGTGAGGTGCTCACGCACCTGGCAAGGTTCGCCTCATTGCCCTAACACGTGCATGAAGACGAACGCCAAAAGAATGCCGGCAATCAGGCAGAACGCCGCGACACCGATCAGAAGACCGGTGCTCGGCCGGGCGGTGCGCTGGGATTGCTCGTGATTCGGGATGGAAACGGGCGCTGCGGGTACGGGCGCGCTCGCTGGCGGAACGGGCGGCGCCGCAAACACGCCCATGCCGGTGCGGTTGCCGCCGAAAGGCTTGAGCGCTGCAGCAAATTCCGAAGCCGATTGAAAGCGCTCTTCCGGTTTCTTGGCGAGCGCCTTGGCGAGCACGGCCTCGAGCCCCGGTGAGAAGCTGCGCTCTGGCACGCGTGAGTTCAGCAAAATCGGCTGTTCCATCACGTGCTTCTGGATGTACTCCATGGGCGTGCGCGCAGAAAACGGCAGCTTGCCCGTCAGCCCCTCGTACAGGATCACCGCCAGCGAGTAGAGGTCGCTGCGTGCGTCGAGCGTTCGGCCCTGGGCCTGCTCCGGCGACATGAATTCCGGCGTGCCGAACACCATCCCCTCCTGAGTCAGGATCAGCGATCCTGGACGCATTTGGCGTTCGGTCACTTTCGCGAGCCCGAAGTCGAGGACCTTCGGGTAGTCCGTCAAACCGCCCTGCTTGCACAGGAAGATGTTCTCCGGCTTGAGGTCGCGGTGCACGATGCCCATCGTGTGCGCCTCCTGCAGAGCTCCGCAGACCTGCACCAAGATGGGAATGGCGCGCTCTGCGGCCATCGGACCCTCTTTGCGCACGGTCTGGTTCAAATTGCGGCCCTCCAGGTACTCCATCACGATGTACAGCGAGCCGTCTTCCTCGAGCTCGCCGTACATGAACACCTTGGCGGTGTTCGGATGCGTGAGCTGACTCATGGCCCGCGCCTCGCGGCGAAAGCGCGACGTCAAATCCTTGCGACCCGCGAGCTTCGGATGCAGAATTTTTATGGCGACCATGCGGTTCATGGCCGGCTGGGACGCCTTGTAGACGGATCCCATGCCCCCCGTGCCTATCTTCTGGAGTATGCGAAATTGACCTTCCAGGATCTCGCGACCGATGAAGGGGTCCTTCGAACGCGTGGAGTCCGTTGTGGTCACAGTCGCTCCGGATGGTACAGCACTAGCGGGGCCAAGCCCCAGCTCGCGAAGTCGCGCCAGTCTCTACGAGAACAGATCAGCAGGCGCCCGTATGTTGGACGCGCGAGGATCCTAGCGTATGCATCGCACGCGCAGAGCGGCCACTTTAGTACTTTGGTGACAATTCGGCTTTTCGAACGGTATTTTGCGAGAAACGGCCGGGTCTTGCCCAGCCGGAGCAGGCCGGTCAGCCGCACCCTCGGACCCCTATGAACCGCGCCGAGTACCTCGTCAGCCCCCTTTTGAGCCGAGCCGGTTTTCGCCACGCTTTTTTTACGCGACGCGGCGGGGTGTCGAGCGGACCATTCCGTTCGCTCAACTTTTCGATCAAGGTGGGCGACACGCCAGAGAACGTTGCACGGAATCTGGAGCGCGCGGCGGCATCTCTGAACATGTTGCGTTCCGAGATTTTTTTTGCATCGCAGGTGCACGGACGCACAGTCCGCGAGCTCACGGAGCGCGACACCCCCGAGGAGCTCGTGTTCGTGTCAGCCGATGCTCTGGTAGCCCGCCGGCCTGGCCTCGGCTGCGCCGTGCGCACGGCTGATTGCGTTCCGATATTGCTCGCGGACCCGCAAACCGGTGCGGTGGGCGCTGCACACGCCGGCTGGCGCGGAGTGGTATCCGGTATTCTCGACGCCACGCTGGAGAGCCTGCGCGGCTTCGGCGCTTCAGCCGATCGTTTGATTGCCGCGGTGGGCCCGCACATCTCTCGCGCAGCGTTCGAAGTTTCCGAGGACGTGGCCCAGGCCATCGCCGGCGCG
>DATHEN010000216.1:0-7108 GCA_035318565.1 Polyangiaceae bacterium | reverse complement strand
CAATAGGAAGGCGGACACTATTGCACTCAGCAACAGTGCAACCAGTACACCAGCGGCAGCGACCTCCACCCACATGATCGTGAGAAGAGTGTAGCAGCCGTCTCGAGAAAGCGGCTACCGCCTGCTTGCCGGAGCGTTCTTCCTCGCAGGGCTTTTCTTCTTTGCAGCCGCGGCCTTCTTCACGCCGGCCGCCTTCTTCTCGAGCAGTTCCGCCACTTCCCTTGCGCGAAGCTTGGCGATGCGCGCGATCAGGCGCGTCGGCACCGACTCCGAAAAGGGAAAGCGAATGGTTCCTTTGCTGAGCTCGTAGGGTACGAGGTCCTGCTTGAACGTGGCCACGACGCCCGCAGTCGCAGGGTACAGCGAGTAGTGCTCCTTCCACCCCGCAAAGTGGATCATGTTCCGACCGTGCAGCTTGTACGTCGGGATCTGATAGCTGATCGCCTCTACAGCGCCCGGCACGGCTTTGCGAATGATGCCGCGCATGCGCTCCAGCACGACCTGCACGTCTTTTGGCTTCGTGGCGATGTAAGCGTCTATGGACTTGAAGTCGGTATTGGCCATCGTGTGTTCTCGCTCGCAAGGGTACGTGCGGTCACGCTGTCAGGGAATGCCGTTACGGCCGTGTCGTACGAAGCCCGCTCGCTCGCTCAGCCGAGCGTAGTACGTCTCCACGAGTGGGAGCGCCGGTCGACTCATGGGCGTCGAGAACCAGCGATGCGTGGATAGGCCGATGACGACGTCCGCCAGCGTGAACGTGTCACCGGCCATGAATGCACCCGTGGACGCGAGTCGCTGATCGACGATGGCCATGTGCCGATTCCAGTCGTGAATGCTGGCCTCCACTCGCTCGGGATCGGCATAGGCTGCGCTCTTCCGAACCAGCGACATGAACGCAAAGCGCCAGGCAGTGTTGAGATTCGTGGCTTGCCAATCCATCCATTGCTCGACGCGAGCACGGCCGGCGGGCGCCGCTGGCAGGAGATCATGCCGACCGGCCTTGGCCACCAGATAGCGGCAGATGGTATTGGATTCCCAGAGCACGAATTCGCCTTCGACCAGGACCGGCACGAGCGCATTCGGATTCAGCGCCAAATATGCTGGGTCATGCGTGTCGCGAAAGCCCGAGCCCCACTCTTCGAGCTCGTAGTCGAGGGCGAGCTCGGTGCACGTCCAGAGGACCTTCCGGACGTTGATCGACGAAGGCTTCCCGAGAATGCGCAGCATGCTCTGAATGCGTAGCACCCCTATTTGCGTGAAGCTTTCGGGCGCGCTCGCAAGAGGAGCAACGCGATGCCAGCTGCTCCTGTCGCGCAGCACATCTGGTGCAAAAGGGGGAGATCCAGCGCATCAAGAAGCGGGTTGACCCGTGTGAGAGGCCAAAACGGCTGAACGTCGGCGTGCAGGATCGCATCGAGCAATGGATACGACAGTCCTCCGAGGAGCCCGCCGATGAGCGCTGGGAGCGGTAGTACTTCCGCCTGAACTCCCACGTTGTCCGATGGCTGTAGCCACCGCCCGGCGGTCCAAACCAGAGCTCCGGCGGCGATGCCGATGGCGGTGGCGAGAGGAAGAGTGTGCGCCAGCCGATGCACGGGCCATTCCCCGCGAAGCAGGTGGTAACCGGACTCGAGATCGATCGCCACCTGGGAGCCAGCGAACGCAGTGAGAGAGACGTGGCGTGGCGCTACGGCTTTGAAGAGGATGGCGGGGCCGAAATGGAATGGCGTGAACGGCATCGGGTCGCGCTTTCGGAACGCTGAAGGCAGTTCCCGCATTCCACCACGGGCTCCCCCTCGATGTGAGGCTACGTTGCTGTCGCACGCGGGTCATGCGAAGAGATTCGCCATGATTCCAAGCTCACATCACGGCTCCTGGAGCGGCCCGAATCGCCTGTGGTTCGAAGGTCCGGAGCCCGAGCGCTCGGATGGACGCATCGCTGCCGATGCCACGACCATCAACTACACGTGGTCATTCCGCGGGGCGGCGCAGCAGGGTGTGATTCGACTCTTTGGTCCGGACAGCGCACTGCGCTGCGAATGGACGGATACGTGGCACGCCAAGGACGGCATGGCGCTGCACGGTTGCTCCGACGAGAACGTGGTCGTGTTCTACGGCACGTATCCTGCGGGCGATGGCCCCGAGTGGGGCTGGCGCATCAAGCTCGACTTTCGCGATCCCGAGCACCTGCTGTTGCGAATGTTCAACTGCGAGCCGGGTAAAAGCAGCGTCCTTGCAGTCGACCTGCGCGGTGAGCGCTGAATCGGCAATCTCAGACGGAGGGGCGGCTGTGCGTGCTCCGCTCGTGAGTCAGCAGCGCCAATGCCTTGCGCACAATCTGCTCCGTGGACTGCTGCGAGGTGTTTAGCTGCCGTTGGAGGTGAGCGAGCGCATGCCGAGTTTCGCCCTCGCGGAAGCCGAGCGAGCGTAGAGCCTGAAATGCCTTCGTATACGCCTCGGCTGCGTTCGGCGTCGCAATTCGTCCGTACGTGGAGCCGTCCGCATGTTGGAACGTGAGCCCCTGCGAAACGCTGCCGGAAACGTGAAGTTGGCCGCGATGCAGCGCGCGGTGGTGTGCGCCGCACAAGACCACGAGCTTGTCCGGGTGGTGGGTTCCTCCCTCGGAGCGCAAGTCCAGATGATGAACGTCGACGAACCCAGCGTGTGTGCAGCCCGGCACCACGCAGCGGCCTTGGTGGCGCCGCATGACGAGCCGCCGAGTTGCGGGCGGAATACTTTGCTTGGCGCGAACCTTCTCTGCGCCCCCGTGGACGCTCACTGATCCGATGCGCTCAGCATCACACTCGGCCATCTCCTTGCTGGCACTCTCGAGCTCGACCAGCTCACCCTGGCTCTGCTGAAAGCTTCGCTCGCAGCGCTCGCACACCGTGAGCGCAATCTGGTAGGCCGAACGCCCTTCATCCGCAGACGATCGTTCATTGGAATCATTGAAGCGCGTCGGCGGCACCCTCTGTGGGGACCGCGAAAGTTGCTGGTGATTCTCCGGCGCCAGTACCCGACCGTTGAGTTTCCGGTTGCGAGCACGGTTGGCGAGCTGCTGAATCGGCTTGATCGCTCAGCGTCGTCGCCGGCACCGAAGCGCGCCATTAGAACCGACAACGGTGTGCCCTTCTCTTCGCTTGCCCCTGGCGGTCTCTCACGTCTGGCAGTTTGGTGGATCAGGCTGGGCATTCGCTCCGGAACGCATCACGCGGGCCGTCCCGACCAGAACGTCCGTCACGAGCGGATGCACCTCACACTCAAATCGGCGACGGCTCGTCCGCCGCGTGCGAGCTGCGAAGGACGACAGTTGACCGATGATCCGTACGATCCCTGAACTACTCGTCCGCCAGCTCGAGCTTTGGAGCACGACGAGGCGTATCGCCGTCCGGCCAAGCGTTAGCGTCGCTTCACCGCTACGACGTCCATCTGAATGAAATGTCCGTTGTACGCGGGAGGTCCTCCGGGCACCGGATACGGCGTGCACGCAGGCGCGGTGCTAAAGTCCTGACAGTTCAAGAGGCCTCCGCAGGTGGGTGCGAAGGCGAACAGGCGGATCTCGGTTTGCCCCTTGATGGGCAGCGTTTTCTCGTGCTCGAAGGCAAACACGTAGTCGCCCTTGTTTTCCGCGTAGTTCAGGTAGTAGCTCGTGAGCGGATCGGAAACCGTGAAGCCATACGAGTTGTAATTCTCGGAGTTCGCCGCGGGGCCGCCGCCGATATAGAACGGGCCGTCGGCGGTGCCGCCGGCGTAGATCTTCGGTTCCACGATGCCGCGAAAGCGCAGCGTGACGTCGTACGTGACGTTGGCTTGGCCCCCGAAGCGGATTCTGCGATCCACGGGCGTGTAACCTTGCGCTGGACACGAGGTGCTGCCGGCCGGCCAAAATCGGCAGTTCCATTGCTGCGTTCCGTAGATTTCACCGCAGGGGATTTCCCAAGTTGCGCCGTCGATGGCGGCTGCCGGCTCGCTGCAGGTCGGTGAGCCGCCTTGCACTGCGCAGACCTGTTTAGCGGAACACGCCGGTGCGCAGGTCAGGGGAGGCGCGGCGTCTTTTGCCGCATCGGCGCCGGAATCGGCTGCTCCAGCTTCCGGCGCCGCGTCCTCGCTCGCTCCGCTGTCCACTCGGTTGGGACGCGACTCCCCCATGAGCTCTGCATCGCTCGGCGCGGTCAGCGCACACGAGCTCGCCAGGCCGAGCACAGCGCCGCAGAGCAGTGTCACGGGGGAACGCCTCGCGTTCGATGTCAAAAGAGGAGCTGACAGGGACATGCGCTGGCCTCGCGCGGTTATGCGTAACGCGCGGCAATCGTAGTAGTGGCGTGATCGCCGAGCTCGCCTTCGAGCCCGAAAAGCTCGACGAGCAGATCTTTGAGCTGGCTCGCGTCACGCGCTTCCACGACCTGACGCATGCCCATGGCCTTCATCATGAACTCCGGGCCGCCGCTCTGCATGCGGCCAGCGAAGTGCTGCGCGGCCAGCTGTGCGCGCTCCGGCTCGAGCCCGAGCAGAACTTCGAGCACGCTCGAGGCTTTCGTGACGTCGTTGCTCATGATGGCGGCCGCGAAGTCGCGGAACGTCAGCGGTTCGTTCATGGTGGGAGGCTACCCCCGGCCGGCGACCGAGGCTAGACTGAGGCATGTCGATTGACGGCCAGAACGACCTCGAAGGCCTGCAGCGTGTCGGACGAGTGGTGGCCCGCGCTCGCGACGAGATGGCAAAAGCCGTCGCCCCGGGCGTGACCACCGCGGAGCTCGACGAGATCGGCCGGCGTGTGCTCGAACGCCACGGTGCGCGTTCGGCGCCGCAGCTCGCGTACGACTTTCCGGGCACGACCTGCATCAGCGTCAATGACGAGCTCGCGCACGGCATTCCGCGCGCGTCGCGCGTGCTGCGCGAAGGCGATCTCGTCAATATCGACGTTTCAGCGGAGCTCGACGGTTACTGGGCGGATACGGGCGCAAGCTTTCCAGTCGGTTCAGTCACACGGAGCGCGCGCGCTTTGCTGTCCGCGACGCGGCACGCCTTGAACGACGCGCTGGAGCAGGCGCGCGCGGGCCGCCCGCTGCGCAACATCGGTCGCGCCGTCGAACGCCGCGCGCGGCGCAATCGCCTGCACGTGGTGCGCGAGCTGTGCGGCCATGGCGTGGGCCGCAACATTCACGAAGAGCCGAGCGTGCCGAATACGGCCGCGCAGGGCGACGGCACGGTGCTCTGGGATGGGCTCGTGATCACGATCGAGCCGTTCTTGACGACCTTGCCCACGCGCGTGATCGAAGACTCGGACGGCTGGACGCTCCGCACGTCGAACGGCGCGCTGGGGGCCCAGTTCGAGCACACGCTGGTCGTGACCCAGGGTCGCCCCATTGTCGTCACCTGAGTCGAGCCAAGCCGGCCGCTTCGGGTGTTCGCGCGCCGCGGAGCGACAAAAGTAGCGTTCGCCGCCAATCCGCGGTTTTTCGTCGTGGCGCCCGCGCGGCTCTTCGTGGATAACCTCGGGCCCGACATTCGGGTCATTCGGAGGCTTGGAAAGGTGGATCGCGAACGCGCAAAGTTCCCGGTAAGAATCGGGCTCCTCGGTTGTGGCACCGTTGGCGGAGGGGTGATCCGTCTGGTCACCGAGAACGCTGACTATCTCGCTTCGCGCATTGGTGCCCGCCTCGAAATCGTGCGGGTGCTCGTACGCGACGAGAGTAAGGAGCGCTCGCCCGAGTGTCGCAAGGAGTGGCTGACCACGAATCCGGAGGACGTGTTCGGGGACAAGAACCTCGACATGGTCGTCGAGGTGATGGGCGGGGAAGAGCCTGCCAATACCTACATCGAACGCGCCATCCGCCAAGGCTACGGCATCGTGACGGCGAACAAGCTACTGCTCGCAAAGCGCGGTCCCGCTCTCATGGAGCAAGCGATTGCGCGCGGGGTGGACTTGGCCTTCGAAGCGTCCGTCGGCGGCGGCATCCCGATCGTGCGCACCTTGCGCGAAGCGCTGACCAGCGATTGGGTCTCGAGCGTGCACGCCATTCTGAACGGTACGTGCAACTACATTCTGACCCGCATGCGCGACGAAAAGCTGCCCTTCGCCGAGGTGCTGGCGGACGCGCAGAGGCTCGGTTACGCGGAGTCGGATCCCACCTTGGATGTGGACGGACACGACGCTGCGCAGAAGCTCGTGCTCTTGAGCATGCTGGCGTTCGGCGCTCGCGTGGATGCTACCGAGCTGCACGTCGAGGGTATCCGCGCCATCGACCAGCTGGACTTCGAGTTTGCGGAGCGCTTCGGTTTCACCATCAAGCACTTGGCCATCGGCCACGACTACGGGGAGCGGCTGCTTTTGCGCGCGCACCCGGCTTTGATACAAAAATCCAGTGTGCTCGCCAATGTCGACGGCGTGCTGAACGGCGTGTTCGTGGTCGGCAGGGCCCTCGGGCCGTGTCTGCTCGTCGGCCGCGGTGCCGGGGCGATGCCCACGGCGGTCAGCGTGGTGGCTGACATCGTGGATGTCGCTCGCTCCAAAATCGAGGGTGCAGCGGGTCTGGCCACGCGCGGTATCCAGCTGAAGTCACGGCAGCTCGTGCCGATGGCCGAGGTCAAAGCCCGGTATTACCTGCGTTTCGATGTGGCGGATCACCCCGGGGTTCTGGCGATCATCGCTGGAGCGCTCGGCAAGCAGGCCGTGAGCATCGCGCAGATGGTTCAGGATGACCGCGCCACCGAGGCGGAAGGCACGGTACCGGTATTGATCATCACCCACCACAGCGACGAGGGTTCGGTGCGTCGCGCCATCGATTCGATCGCGGGGGAGCCGTTCATGAAGGGCACCCCACGCTTGATCCGGATCGAGGATGTCTGACCCGCGTCCGCTCGGGGTGTTCGACTCCGGGCTCGGCGGCTTGACCGTGGTGCGGGCGCTGCTGCAGACGCTGCCCGCCGAACGTATCGTTTATCTCGGAGATACGGCCCGGGTGCCCTACGGCACACGCTCCGCGGAGACCGTCGTGCGCTATGCCCGGGGCTGCGCGCGAGTGCTGCTCGGGCGCGGCGTAAAAGCGTTGATCGTGGCGTGCAATACCGTGAGCGCCGTGGCGCTGGACATGCTCCGCGCGGAGCT
>DATHEN010000215.1:0-2658 GCA_035318565.1 Polyangiaceae bacterium | reverse complement strand
CGGGCGGCAAGATCGGGCACACCTACGATGGCTCCGTCGCGCAGGCGATCGCCGAGAATTGGGCTTGGTTCGTCGAGGGTGACCCGCGCTGGGAGTGAGAGCGATCTCCGAAAGCGGAGCGTAACTACAGCCTAACCTGACCCTGCTTCACTTGCTGCCACAGCTCGGGCGTGAGCGGCACGTAGCCGTCGTCCCGACGCAGGTAAATCGGATCGTGAACGCACGTCGGATCGACGCCGTCGCTCTTCAGTTGCGTCTTCTGGATCTTGAACGTGCCGGTGGTTTGCATGTGGTCCAGCACACGCACGAAACGCGGCTGCGCGTACCCGGGCAGGCCCTGGGCAGCGCGCCAGAACGCACTCGCGTCGAACTTACCGTCGCACACCACCGCGGCGAGGCCCGCTTGACCCTCGGAGCCGGGAACTTGCACGCCGGAAACGGTGGCTTCTTTCACACCCGGAGCGGTGCCGAGCACCTCGGCCACTTCCGCCGTCGACACGTTTTCGCCTTTCCAGCGGTACGTGTCTCCGATGCGATCCACGAAGTAGAAGTTATCGAGCTCGTCGTAGCGCATCAGGTCTCCGGATCGGAAAAACTTGTCACCCTTCTTGAGCACGTCTCGCAGGATCTTCTTTTCGGTGGCTGAGGGATCCGTGTAGCCCTTGAAGTCACCGAGCGCGCTGCGCGGCTTTTCGGGCAAACGGATCGCGAGCTCGCCGACCTCGCCGGGCTCGCACTCGATGCACAGGCCGCGTGCATTGCGCACGACCGCGTCGTTCTCGACGTCGTAGCGGATGAGCTTCATGGGGCCGAGCTTGCGCAGCGGCACTCGTCCCACCGAACCGACCTTGCCGGTGAAGTTGAAAATGATGCCGGGCGCTTCCGTGGCGCTGTAGAACTCACGAATGCGCGGGACATCGAAGCGCCGTTGAAATCCTTCCCAAACATCGGCGCGTAGGCCGTTGCCCACCGCCACTTGCAGGGGATTGTTCTTCTCGTCGGGCGCTTCCGGCGAGTTGACGAGATAGCGGCAGAGCTCGCCGATGTAGATCATGCCTGTGGCCCCGTAACGTTTCACGTCGGGCCAGAACGCCTTGACACTGAAGCTCTCGCGCAGCGCCATGGGCGTGCGTGTCATGATGCAGGAACCGGCGCCGATCAACAGCGCGTTCGAGTGATAGAGCGGCAGCACGCAGTACAGCTTGTCGCCCGCTTTGAACTCGAACAAAAGCGGGCCAAATGCCGCACCAGCTAGAATCGAGCGCGCGTGGGTGACACGACACGGCTTGGGCAGACCCGTCGTCCCCGAAGTGTAGATGTAGACGAAGTCGCTGGAAGCTTCGACCCGGACGCGGGGAAAGGGCGCTCTGGAAGCGCGCTCGAGCCGCCGCTCCAGCTCACCCGAACCGTACGTGAGCACGTGCAAGAGCTGTTCGTTCAGGTCCTGGCGCGCGCGGAGCGCAACTTCATGCTGCGTTTGGACGAGCAGAATGCGCGCCGTTGACACGCGCACCGCGTGCGACAGCGGGTGGCCTTCCAGATGGTTGTTGATGAGCGCGGTGGTACCGCCGAGCCGGGTGACGGCCATGACGATGACCACGTACATGGGCGAGTTGGCGCCGAGCAGCGCCACCACGTCGCCTTTGTGCACACCGAGCTCGCTCAACACGTGTGCGACTTTCGACGTCAGCTGATCGAGATCGCGCCACGATATGCGTTCATCCCCCATCTCGAGGGCCAGGTCGTAGGGGTGGGTTTCGGCGTGTTCGAGCGCAACCTTCAGCAGACTCTCGTCCCTGCTGTCACGCGCACGTAAGAGCCACGGCAACGTCGAAAGCGCCGCTGCGGGCAAGATGCGCGCGCCGGTGCGCACGATTTCGTGCCATTCCGGATCTGTGACTCGCCTGACGATTTTTTCCACGGCACCAGCCAGTAAAGGCTGGATTTTCTTACCATTAGTGCCAAAGGACCCGGTTTCGACCATCGCGCGAAGAGTACGTCAGATTGCGCTTCTGGTCATGCCAAAGCCGCAGGCCGTCGCGCCTGCACGGCAAAAAACTCCGCCGACGCAGAGCGGCACGCTCAGCTGAGCCGTGCATCCACGCGATGCTGCCGATCCGGCAATACTCGGGTGATTGTTCGATCGTCATCCTCGGGTTGCACGAGCCGCAGGTCTTTCCGACATGCACGCGTACGCGCGATCGAGTCACACGTATTCTTAACTCTCGGTGGCTGCGATCGCTCGAGGCGCGCGAAGCCCGAACGCCATAGACGTCGCGCCGAAGTGCGCCGTCCATGGCCTCGGCGATTCGGCGCAGCTGGGGACGGGGGCGTCTCGCGCATCGGCATGAGCCACTCAGCCGACCCCGCGCGCAGCGCCAGGCAATCGCCGAACAACTGCAATTTCAAGGGTCTACGGCCCCGTTCCCGCAGTGCAGACACGCGCGGGATTCGGCCAGCTGGCGTGTATCGGGTGCGTGCCTTACTTTTCCTGGGCTCGCCATTCGTGGGCGACTCTTCGGATTCGAGTAAACTCATACGCTTTGGAGAGAGGCGGTTCCATGTCGTCACGCGACCCCTACAATCCTCGCGCGCAGTACCCCGCGCAGGGCCAGTTCCCGGCACAAGGGCAGTACCCGCAGCCCGGCCAGTACCCGC
>DATHEN010000214.1:0-4885 GCA_035318565.1 Polyangiaceae bacterium | reverse complement strand
TGCTATAAGGCGCGCGCCGTGAACAGCGCGTCCGGGGAAGTCATCAGTGTGGGAGAGCTCGATAGGCGCCTGCGGCGCGCCGTGGAGGGCGTTACCGGTCGCGAGTGGGTGGAAGGCGAAGTCAGCTCGCTCAAACGTGCCGTCAGTGGACACGTTTACTTCAGTCTGAAGGACGAACGCGAGGACGCGGTGATCGACTGCGTGATGTACCGCTTGAGCGCGCAGCGCGCGCGCCGGCACTTGAGTGAGGGCGCGCGTCTCCAGCTCCTCGGGAAAGCGACGCTCTGGGCGCCGCGCGGTCGTTTGCAGTTCATCGCCGACCTGGTGCGTCCCGCCGGGCGAGGAGCGGCGCTCGAAGCGCTCGAGCTGCTGAAGCAGCGCCTTTTGGCCGAAGGTCTATTTGCGGTCGAGCGCAAACGGCGTTTGCCTGCCGAGCCGCGCGTCATCGGCGTCGTCACGAGCAGCGTGGGGGCTGCCTTTCACGACATCTGCAGCGTCGCGTTCCGCAGGGGCGCCGCGCGTATCGTGCTCTGTCCAGCGCTCGTGCAGGGGGAGATGGCGCCGGAAAGTCTGGTTTCGGGCATCGATCTCATCGAGCGCTACCCGGGCCTCGACGTTCTGATCATCGGTCGCGGTGGGGGCTCGGGCGAAGATCTGATGGCCTTCAACGACGAGCGAGTGGTGCGTCGCGTGGCGCTGGCGCGCGTGCCGGTGGTGAGCGCAGTCGGGCACGAGGTCGACGTCACGTTGACCGACCTGGTGGCCGACGTGCGCGCCTCCACGCCATCACAGGCTGCAGAGCTGGTGATGCCCGACCTGCACGCGCGCCAGGAGCGTCTCGTGCGGGCTCGCGCACAATTGACCCGTGCCGTACAGACACACTTGGCGGAGCTCGGCTCGGCGCTCGGGCACAGCCGCCTGCGGCTCGGAGACCCGCGTTTCCTGGTAGCGGAGCGCCAGCAATACGTCGACGAGATGCTGCTGCGCCTGGAGCGGCTGGCCGCGCGTCAGACGAGCCGCCGCCGCTCGCGTGTGGAGAACCTGCACCGGCGCCTGGCATCACGCGATCCACGCGCCGTGCTCGGGCGTGCACGAGCGGATCTCGGCCCGCTGACCGCGCGCCTGGATGCCGCGATGCGTCTCGAGCTTTCCCGCGCCGCCCGGCGATTCGGCGAATACGCCGAGACGTTGAACGCTTTGTCGCCACTGTCGGTGCTTGCCCGAGGTTATGCGATTGCCACGCGTAGCGACAATCGAGCGCTGCGCGCCGCAGAAGAAGCGGCGCCAGGTGAGACTCTGACGTTGCGTCTTTCGCGCGGACAGCTTGGGGTGCGTGTGCTTCGCGTCTACAATGGCGAGTCGCACTCCGCGCCAGCATCTGAGCCAGACGAGCGGGTGGGCGAGAAATCATGAGCACCGAGCCACTCCGCTTCGTCCTGCTGGGTCACCCGCTGGGTCACTCGCTGTCGCCGGCGATTCACCAGCGTGCTTATGCCGAGCTCGGCCTGCCGCACCGTTACGATTTGTGCGACGTGCCCGACGAAGCGGCCGTGAAGCGGCAGCTCGAGCTCCTGCGGCAAGGTCACTTTGCCGGAATGAACGTCACGGTGCCGTGGAAACGGCTCGCGCTTCAGCTGGCGGATCGCGTGGACCCGCTCGCAGCGCAAGTCGGTGCGGCGAACGTGCTGATGTGCGACGGCGAAGGGCTGCTCACCGCTCACAATACCGACGTTTTGGCGCTCGCCGAGGAGTTCGCGTCATACGCTCCGGCGCCGCGTGCGGCCAGTGTGATCGGCAATGGCGGAGCCGCGCTCGCGGCCGTGGCAGCGCTCCGCAAGCTGGGGGTGCGCGAGTGCTGGGTCACCGCGCGCGCGTTCGCGCTGAGTCATGCGCCGGAGAGCTGGCCGCATGCGGAACAGTTGCGCACGCTGGGTGCGCGCGGCCTGGCGTGGCCGGACGAGCCCGCGGCGGCGCTGGCGTGGAAAGACTGCGTCAGCCAGAGCCAGGTGATCGTGCAAGCCACCAGCGCCGGCATGCGCGGCGTAGATTCGGGGGCGCTGCTCGCGGAGCGAGTGCCGTGGGCGGCCGTGCCCGCGCACAGCCTGGCCTATGACGTCGTCTACAACCCGGCTGTGACCCCATTCTTGCAGTCGGCGCGCGCCGCGGGATTGGTTGCGGTGGGCGGGCTCGGCATGCTGGTCGGGCAAGCCGCGCACGCGTTCGAGCTCTGGCTCGGCTTGCGCGCCCCACGAGTGGCGATGCAGGAAGCGGCCGAGAGCGCGCTCGCCGGCAGGGCCGAGCGATGAAAGAACAACGCTCGCGGCAAGCCGAATGGCGCGCCGGACGAGATGGGCCCTGGCCGCTCATCGAAATCAACGGCAGCCTGGAACGCGCCGAGCGCGAGTGGCTGCACACCAACGGCGCCGGAGCGTACGCGATGAGCACGCTCGCGCTGATGCACACGCGGCGTTACCACGGCCTGCTGGTGGCGGCGCTCGATCCCCCGGTCAAGCGCTACTCGATCCTGAGTCATCTGGAAACCACGGTCGAGGTCGGCGGCCGCGCGCACCGCTTGGCGACGCATCAGTTTCCGGGCGTGGCGCCGACTCCGGGCTACCGCATGCTCCAGCGCTTCGCGCAAGATCCGTTGCCGCGCTGGGAATACAAGGTCGGAAAATTCACGCTCGAGCGCTGCTTGTGTCTGGTGCGCGGCTTGAACATGGTGGTGCTCGCGTACACCTGGCAGGGCAAGCAGCCGGCGCGCCTCCTGACCAAACCGCTCATGCCGCTTCGACCGATCGACGGCCTGATGCGTGAGCACGGCGCCATGGTCCAGCGCGTCGCGCTGCGGCCCGGCGCGGTGGAGCTGCAGCCCGTGCCGGACCTGCCAACCATCACCTTCACGCACGAAGGCGTGTTCATGGGATCGCCGGACTGGTGGCGGCGCTTCGAATACCTGGAAGACTTGCGGCGCCACCCGGATTTTCAAGAGGACATGTGGACGCCGGGTACGTTCGAGTTGCTGCTCGAGCCCGGAAAAACGGCGTATTTGACGTGCGCCGTCGGCAAAACTTCGGATCGGCATCCGAGCGAGCTGCTCGCCGAGGCGGCCGAGTTCGAGCTCGCGCAAGATCCGGGGCCAGAGCAACTCTCGATCGTGCGCTCGCTGTTCGTGGCTGCGGAACAATTCTGCGCGGACGCGTGTGAGCGGCCTGCGGTGATGGCCGGCTATCCTTGGTACGAGCCGAGAGCGCGCGATTCCGTGATGGCCGCGCCAGGGCTGTTTCTGGCGCGAGGCAAGATCGAGGAGTGCAAGCGCGCGCTGGCGACCTTCTTGCGAGTGCAACACTCCGGGCTTTTGCCGGTCACGCTCGCCGAATCCAGCCTGACGAATCGCCGTCAATCCGTGGACGGGAGCTTGTGGTTGTTCGAGGCCGCGCGCGAGCTCGTGGAGCGCACGGGTGCGCAGGATCCGTTCATCAAGACGCAGCTCTATCCCGCGCTGCGGCGCACGTTCGTGCGCTTTACCGCCAAGGGTCGCAACCTGGCCTGGCTCACGGCGGACGGCCTGCTCGCGGCATCGGCGGAAGCACTCCCGCTCACGTGGATGGACGCACGGGCTGCTGGGAATCTAGTCAGCCCGCGTCGCGGTTTGCCGGTCGAGTTCCAGGCGTTGTGGAGCCGTGGAAGTGAAACACTCGCGCGCATCGCGCGGGAGCTCGGCGACAGCGTGATGGCGGAGGCCGCAGAAGCAGCGTGCCAGAAGGCGCGCGCGGCGTTTCGTGCGCATTTTTGGTGCAAAGAAACCGACTACCCCTTCGACTGCATCAGCGAGGAGCGCGACGCCCCGAATAGCTGGACGGATGCCAGTGTGCGGCCGAACGCGGTCCTCGCGCTCGCCGTGGATCCGAATCTGTTCGAGCGCTGGCAAGTCGTCGCGACGCTGTCGCGGGTGCAGCGCGAGCTGCTCACGCCACGGGGTCTACGCAGCTTGTCGCCCAAAGATCCCGCGTATCGCGGGCATCATGAGGGTAACCTGGACGAACGCGAAGGTTCGTACCACCAGGGCACGGTCTGGCCGTACCTGATGGGATTTTACGCACGGGCTGCGCTGCGCCTCAAACCCGAGGACTTCGAGCTCCGCGAAGAGCTGATTCACCTCCTGCAGAGCGCCGCAGAAGAAGGTCTCGTGCTCGGG
The DNA here is from genome assembly GCA_035318565.1 of Polyangiaceae bacterium. Lineage (GTDB taxonomy): Bacteria > Myxococcota_A > Polyangia > Polyangiales > Polyangiaceae > DATDJP01. The sequence goes on along the minus strand of DATHEN010000214.1, from coordinate 687 downwards.
CACGTGGCTCAACTGACCGATGGTGAAGCCCCCCATCGTTTTCGGGGTTGTCCTGCGCAGGCCTGGAGTTGCGCGGAGGTTCTGCGCGTGCTGGTGTCCGATCTCGGCTTGTAGCCTGGTCCGCCCATCCGCCCTCGCAGATCGCTTTTGCGCTACGACTTTCTGATTCTATGTTGCTTGTTTGCGGTGCCACCGTTTTGCATCTTCTGCGCGCGCAAGGATCTGCGGAGGCCGATGGGCGTGACGGCTCTGTTCGCGCTGCCATTCGCGCTGACGGAGTCGTGGTTTTACCCGGAGTACTGGCGCCCGCACTTTCTGTTCGACTTGGCCGATCATCTGGGTTTCGGCGTCGAAGATTTCTTGTTCGTGTCTGCACTCGGCGCATTCACCGCCACGGTCTATCCGTTTGCGGCGCGCAAGCGCTTCGTGGCGCGCTCGGCGCTGGTTTCGGGGCCTCGCTGGCTACGCCCGTTGATCGTTCTGGTCAGCGCTCTTCTGATCGTGCTCGCGCTGCGGGTGCTCGACGTGCCCACGATCTTCGGTGCCTGCAGCGCGATGCTACTGGTCACGGCGGCCATGCTCGTGATGCGTCGCGATTTGATCCGTGCAAGCGTCGCGGGCGGCGTCTTGACATTACTGGTCTACGCCGCTTTGTGCGGCGTGTTTCAGCTGCTCTTACCCGGAGTC
>DATHEN010000213.1:0-2093 GCA_035318565.1 Polyangiaceae bacterium | reverse complement strand
CGCCGCGCAGGCGCACGGCGCTCGCGTGCAGGTGAAGGGTGAATCGCACCTCTGCGGCGGCCTTGGGGACGTGTCCGTGTTCAGTTTCTACGCGAACAAGGCCGTGACCTGTGGTGAGGGCGGCATGCTGCTGGCACGGCACGAGCAAGTAGCGGAGCGAGCTCGCGCGCGCGCCAACCTGTACTTTTCGTCGCGCCGCTTCGATCACGAAGAGCTCGGCCACAACTACCGTCTCTCGAGCTTGCAAGCGGCGCTCGGTCTGGCGCAGATCGAGCGTCTGCAAGCCGTGCTTCTGACCAAGCGCCGCATCAACGCGCTGTATCGAGAGCGCCTCGCCGGCAGTGGTTTCGTGCTGCAGAGCAGCCTGCCCTGGGCCGAGCCGATCTACTGGATGAACGCGGGCGTGCTGCGCGACGACGCGCCCGGCGACGCCGCAGCCCTGGCCGAGTTGCTGCGTGAACGCGGCGTGGACACGCGCCCGTTTTTCTCCGGTATGCACCAGCAGAACGCCTTTTCACGGCGCGGGCTGTTCGCGGGCGAGTCTTACCCCGTAACCGAGCACCTGGCCGAGCGGGGTCTCTATCTGCCGTCGGGGCTCGATCTCACGCAGGCGGACATCGAGAGGGTGGCCGGTGCAGTCCAAGAATCTCTGGCCGAGCTGCGGCCTCGCAAAGCGGCGCGGCCGATCTCGAGCCAAAGCGCGGCGCTGGAACCATTCTCGGATCTGTACGCAACGGCTTACGACAGCCTGTACGGAGACAAGGACTACGCGCGCGAGATTTCGGTGGTGTGCAGCGCGTTCGATCGTTTCGCTACGCGCCCCGTAAAACGCGTGCTGGATCTGGGTTGCGGTACCGGCCGGCACGTCGTGGAGCTGGTGCGCCGGAACTACGAGGTGGTGGGCGTCGATCGCTCGAAGGCCATGCTGGCGCACGCGGCCAAGCGCGTATCGGCCCGCTTGGTCCATGCGGATCTCACGGAGCTCGCGCTGGATGAACGTTTCGACGCCGTGCTCATGCTGTTCGCCGTGCTCGGTTATCAGACCACGCTGGACGGCTTGCGCCGGGCGCTGAACACGGCGCACCGGCACCTCGAACCCGGTGGTCTGTTCATGGCGGACGTGTGGTACGGACCGAGCGTCCTCCAGCGCCCGCCCGCCAAGCGGCGCAACACGTGGACAGAAGGGGGCGCGCACTGGACCCGCGAAGTCGACGCAGAGCACGTTGTGAGCGAGCAGCGCGTGGCGGTGACATACGCGCTCTCGCGCAGTGGCACCAACCAGCAGTCGCACGTGCGCGAAACGCACGCCATGCACTACTTCTTTCCCTTCGAGCTCAGGCTGCTGCTCGAAGGCGCCGGCTTCGATGTGCTGGCCCTCGGCAATTATGCCGACCTCGAGCGCCCACCCCCCGCCGACGACTACACGGCCACGATAGTAGCGCGAGCGCTCTGAGGGAATGGAATTCGACCGCCTGACCGTGTTCAGGTCCGAGCGCGTCAAACGGGCGCTGCTCGTCCTGCTGTTCTTGACGACGCCGCTCTTGGTTTTCCCCTGGCGTTTCGTGCGGAGCGGGCTTTTGGACGGCGGCGACGACGCGCTCTCGAACTTGCCGCTGCTGCGTCATTCGGCGGAGCAGCTGCTTTCGCTCGAGGTGCTCTGGACGCCCGCGCTTTGGCTCGGCACGCCGCTGCTGGAAGAGCCGGAATTCGCCACGTTTTACCTGCCGCGCCTGGTGCTGCTGCTGTTCGAGCCGATCAGCGGCTTCGCCTTGTACGTGATTTTGCATTACGCGCTCGCACAGGCGGCCATGTTTCTGCTCCTGCGCGTGCTCGGCCTCGGGCGGCCCGCGGCGGTGTTTGCGGCGCTGGTCTACGGCTTCGTCGGCTTCATGATCGGCCACCGCGGCCACACCATGTATCTGGTGGCCGGCGCGTGGGCGCCTCTCTTTTTCTTCTTCGTCGAGCGCGCTCGGCACAGGGTCGGTCGTTACGACTACCTGTGGGCGGCGCTCAGCTTCGCCGCTTTGCCGCTGAGCGGAGCGCTGCAGTTGACGGCGTACCTTGGCTCGGCGGCGCTCTTGGTGAACGGCGTG
>DATHEN010000212.1:0-9363 GCA_035318565.1 Polyangiaceae bacterium | reverse complement strand
TGAGCGCATCTCCTCGCGTGCGCCCCAATCGAGGCGCATCGAGCTCTTTGCGGCTTGCCGAACGCCGCGCAAAGCGGTGATTCCGTGTGTACGGGACCGTTCAGAGATCGAAAACTTTGCCGCCAGCCGTTGGATCCCGGCCCAGGTACTTCCTGCCGCCGAGCTCTGCAATTTTGAACTCGGTGCGGCGGTTCTGGGCGCGACCCGCTTCCGTGGCGTTGTCCGCGACTGGCTTGGTCTGACCGAAGCCGACTGCCAGCAGCCGCTCTTTCGGCACGCCCTTGTCGACCAGGTACTTCTTGATGGTGAGGGCGCGTTCGCCGCTCAGCTTCTCGTTGTCCACCGGCTTACCCACGTTGTCCGTGTGGCCTTCGACGCGAAGCTTGGTGACCTGGGCATTCTCGTTGAGGAACAGCAGCAGCTGATCGAGCACGACTTCGCTGCCTGCGCCCTCTTTGAGCGTGGCCTTGCCCGTGTCGAACACGATGTTGCCCGGAATCTGTACGCTGTCCCCCTTGACTTGCGCCGCGCTCTTGGCAGGCTCGGGCTCCGGGGCCGGAGCGGCTGGAGCGGGCTCGGGGGTGGGTGCAGGCGCAGGCGCCGGAGCGGCGGGTTCACCCTCCGCGCTGCCGCCGGCCGCGGCCGACACGCGGCAACCCGCGACGAGTGGAACGGCCAGAGCGAGTACGACGATGTAAGCAGACCGAAGAGACATATTCCGGATCCTCCCTAACACGAGTTCCGCAGACGTTGGCACGAGCAAAACACGAACGGTCCGCCCGCAAGCGGTAGTCCAGATCGATACTGGAACGCAAGGATTCCCAGTGTTCCGGCGCTCGGCGGGTGCGACAATCCAGCGATCACCAAGCAGGTAGACGGGCCAAGCGCGGTGCCTCTTCAATTGGCGGTAGCGACCGGCAGGCGCCTGGGCCGGCGTTTCATCAAGAACGTGAGGCAATCAAAGGGCTTGGCCGGGGAGCTCCGAAAGCGGCCAGAGCGAGCCGAAGTGCCCGCTTCCGAACATGCTAGTCAGGGTCCCACATGGAGTTCGTTCACCTCCACGTTCACACCCAGTACTCGTTCCTCGTCAGCACAGTAAAAGTCGGCGCGCTCGCGGCGCGTTCGAAGGCGCTCGGAATGCGCGCCGTGGCCATCACCGACCACGCGAATATGTTCGGTGCGATACGCCACTACAACACCTGCAGAAGTGCCGGTATCCTGCCCATTCTCGGGTGTGAGCTCAACGTGGCGCGCGATGACGGTCGGGGAGCGGCGGACCATCTGGTTTTGCTCGCCGCGACCGCCGCGGGCTACCGCAACCTGATTCGCGTAGTCTCGGAGGGCTATACGCGGCCCGCGCTCGAGACGGCTCCCAGCATCCGGCTCGAGCAGCTCGAGGGGCGGGCGCAGGGTCTAGTGGGGCTGACGGGCTGTCTGGGAGGCGTGGCCGCTCAGCGGGTGATGGAATACGGGGCGGATCAGGGCGACGCGATCCTCGGGCGCCTGTCCGAGCTCTTCGACAAGGGCTCGCTGTTCGTGGAGCTGCAGGACCACGGGTTGCCCGAGCAGGCCGTGGTCAACGACATCTTGGCGCAATCCGCGCGGCGCTTGCAGCTGCCGCTCGTGGCGACCAACGACGTGCATTTTCTCGGCAAGGACGACGGACAAGCCCAGCTTTACCTGGACTGTGTGCGCCAGGGGAAGACGTATGCCGAAGCGCTGCCCGGGCATCACGGCAACTTCGAAATGTACCTGAAAGCGCCGGACGAGATGGCGCAGGCCTTTGCCGCACATCCCGACGCGCTGAAGAACACGCTCGCCGTGGCCGAGATGTGCTCCGGGCTCGATCTTGGTCTCGGCAAGGTGATGCTGCCGCATTTTCCCGTGCCGGAAGGGTACGACACCGAGAGCTACTTCCGGCACGTGTCCGAAGAGGGCTTGGTGGCGCGCTTCGAGGCGTTCCAGCGCTTGGGCCGGAGCTTCGACGAAGCCGTTTACCGTGAACGCCTGAAGCGCGAGCTCGATGTCATCGTCGGCATGCGTTACCCGGGCTACTTTTTGATTGTCTGGGACTTCATCCGTGAGGCCAAAGCCCGCGGTATCCCGGTAGGCCCCGGCCGCGGCTCGGGCGCCGGGTCGCTCGTCGCCTATTCGCTCGGCATCACCGAAATCGACCCACTGCCCTACAACTTGCTGTTCGAGCGCTTCTTGAATCCCGAGCGCGTCAGCATGCCCGACTTCGACGTCGATTTCTGCATGGCCCGGCGCGACGAAGTGATCGCGTACGTGGCCGAGCGTTACGGCAAGGAGAGCGTTGGTCAGATCGCCACGTACCAGAACCTCAAAGCGCGCAGCGTCATCAAGGACGTGGCGCGCGCCATGGGCATGCCCGCGCCGGAAGCGCAGCGCATTGCCAGCCTGGTCCCCGAAAAGGGCCAGGGCAAGATGTGCACGATCGACGAGGCGCTCGAAGTCGAACCCAAGCTCAAGGCTCTGCACGAATCCGACGAAACCGTGCGCGAGCTGATCGCGCAGGCCAAAAAACTCGAGGGCTTGACCCGTCATGCCGGCATGCACGCGGCGGGCGTCGTCATCAGTGAAGGGCCGCTCACCGATCACGTACCGTGTTTCACGAGCGACGCGGCGATCATCACCCAATACGACAAGGACGACGTCGAAGCGGCAGGTCTGGTCAAGTTCGACTTCCTCGGTCTGAAGACGCTCACCGTCATCGACATCGCGCAAAAACTGGTGAACGAGCGGCCCGATCGCCGCGGCAACCCGCTCGCTCTGGGCGCCGTGCCGCTCGACGACCGCGACACGTACACGTTGATCTCGAGCGGTGACACGACGGGCGTGTTCCAGCTCGAGTCCGCGGGCATGCAGCAACTCTTGCGTGGCCTCCGCCCGGACTGTTTCGAAGACATCGTGGCAGCCGTGGCGCTGTACCGCCCGGGTCCGCTCGGCACGGGCATGATCGACGATTTCATCGGCGGTAAGCACGGTAGGAAGCCGATCCGCAAGCTGCACGACCTCGTCGACGAGGTGCTGAAGCCCACGTACGGCGTGCCCGTGTATCAGGAGCAGGTGATGCAGATCGCGCAGCACCTGGCCGGCTTTTCGCTCGGCGGCGCCGATCTCTTGCGCCGCGCCATGGGCAAGAAAAAGGCCGAAGAAATGGCGCGGCAGCAGCAGATCTTCGTGGAGGGCTCGGTCAAGAACGGCGTCTCCGCCGAGCAGGCGTTGGCCATTTTCAAAGAGGTGGAAGGCTTCGCGGCCTACGGCTTCAACAAGAGCCATTCGGCGGCCTACGCCCTCGTCACGTACCAAACCGGGTACCTCAAGGCGCACTACCCGACGGAGTTTTTCGCGGCGGCGCTCACCGCGGACAAGGACAAGATCGAGAAGGTCGTGCGCACGATCGCCGAAGCGCGCGCCTGGGGAGTGAGCGTGCTTCCGCCCGACATCAACGCGAGCGACACCGACTTCACCGTGGTGTATGCGCATCCGAAGGGAAGCGGACCCACGCGCGGGCCGGGCCGGCTGCGCGATCGTTACGGGCCGCAGATCCGTTTCGGGCTCGGCGCGGTGCGCGGCGTGGGCGGTTCGGCGCTCGAGACGATGTTCGAGGCGCGTTCTGCCGGTGGTCCGTTCCGAGACCTCTTCGACTTCGCTTCACGAGTCGACAACAAGCGCTTGAACCGCGGTGTGCTCGAGTCGCTCGTTCAGTGCGGTGCTTTCGACACGGCGCTCACGCCAATGGGTATCAGCCGTGCGCGCGCCTTTGCCGCCATCGATCGCGCGCTCGAGCGCTCGCGCAGCGCGAGCCGTGACCGCGAGTGCGGGCAGACCACGCTCTTCGGTATGTTCGAGCAGGCCTCGAACGGCGCCGGCAAAGGCGCGCAGGCGCTCGACGAGTATCCGAGCGCCGGTGAATGGGACAAGCTCGAGCTCCTGCGTCGTGAAAAGGCGGCGCTCGGCTGCTACGTGAGCGGCCATCCGCTGTTCCGCTATGGAAACAAGCTCGGACGGCTGGGCGTCACATCGAGCATCAAGCTCGCCGGCGAGCAGCCCTGGAGCGCAGTATCCGTTGCCGGCATGGTCGAAAACTACCAGGAGCGCCTGTTCCGCGGCGGCGCGGGCGGTAAGGCCGCGTTCTTCGAGGTGGAGGATCTGTACGGGCGCGTGAAGGCCAAGTTGCGCGGGGACCGTATCGAGACTTATGCCCACATCCTCACACGTGGGGACGCGGTGCTCATCTCCGGCAAGGTGAGCTTCCCCATCACCGACGAACCGGACGACGAGCGTGAGCCGACTCTGCTCGTGGACAGCGTCGAGCTCTTGGCTGACGCGGTGCTCAAGGCCACGCGTTCGGTGTCCATCCGCCTGGACGCGCGCCGCACCGTGCGTGAGGATTTCGTGGCTTTGCGCAGCCTGCTCGAGGCCTCGCCGGGGCCATGTCCGGTGGAGCTCGTGCTGGCCCTGCCGGACGGCGCCGAAGCCGTCATGGCGCTCGAAGGCACGCGCGTGACGCCTACCGACACGATTCTATCGGGGCTCGAGCGCATGTTCGGCGAAACGGTGGCAGAACTGCGCTGACGCTCGCGCTGCCGTCCTGCTATCTTCATCGATCGATGAAGGACGCTCGGGACGAGCTCGTGCGCATCGACGCACAGGGCGTGGCCCATCCGATTGGCGTGATCGCGAGCCAGCGTATGCGCGCGCGCGCCGGCGCCTTTCGGCTGCTGCCGTCGCCCGCGCACGTCGCGTTCCTGCGTTACACCGGCGAAGACGGCCGGCGCGACGCGGAGGACGGCGCCATCGTGCGCTTGGCCGGCGAGGTCACGGCGCCGGCGGCGCTGTGCGACGTGCTCGCGCTACTCGCACAAACGGGCTGGCGCGGTGAGCTCGTAGTGCTGGACGGCGAGACGTCACGCTCGATCTTCTTCGACGCGGGCAAGATCGTCGGCGCGCTGACCACGCGCGAAGAAGAACGGCTCGGCGCTGTGCTCTATAAATATGGAGCAATCAGCGCCGAACAGCTCGAGCAGGTAGCCCAGAGCTATAGCCACGGAAAACGCTTCGGAGAGTGCGCCGTGGAGCTCGGCATTCTCACGCAGGAGCAGGTGTACACTTACATCGGCAAGCAGGTCGAAGAGGTGGTCTTCGCCGCGCTGACGGTCGGCGACGGAACGTTTTTCTTCTTGGAGGGCTTCGATGAAGCCCGCCTGCCGTCGCGACACGCGGTGAGTGCCAACGCGCTCTTGATGGACGGCGTCACGCGTCTCGACGAGATGCGCTATTTTCGGCAGAAAATCCCCACGGGCGACTACGTGCCCGTGCACAGCGAGGGGCGCGCCTCGCCGGGCGACGAGTACGCGCCGCTCTGGCAGGCGGTGGACGGTCAGCGCGACGTCGACGAGCTCGGGCGTGTAACGGGTCTCGGCGAGTTCGAGACCACGAAACAGGTGTACGCGTTGCTGCAGTCGAAACACCTGCAGCTCTTACCGCCGCGCTTGTCGGGCGGACCCGTGGCGCTCGTGGAGAGCGCCAACGCGGCGTTGCGCGCGTTGCTCTCGGCTGCGAATACGGCGCAAAAAGGTGAAGAAGTGCGCGCCAGCATGGCCTCGTTCGCGGTGGGTGCCGGCGTGTACGATGTACTCTTCCGCGGCGCGGGCCCCGACCCGAGCGGCTCGCTCGTCGCGGAGCGCGTCGCAGAGAACGCATTACTCGTTGCAAGCGCCGCAGATGCGGAAAATGTGCTCAAGCAGATGCTCTACGAGTACGTCAGCTTCGCGCTGTTCAGCGCGGGCGCCGCGCTGCCCGAGCTCGAGCCGTCCCTGAAGAAACAGACGGCACCGGTGCTCACGCAACTCGGTCCAGTCGGCTGATCGGGCGTGCGCGTTCGGCTCGTGCCAAAAGCCCCTTGTTCCGAACTCTAGATCCGCGTAGACCACCGGTCCCACCATGCCGGCTAGCTCGGCGATCGGTGAACCGGGTCGATAGCTCAGCCGGTTAGAGCAGCGGATTTTTAATCCGTTGGTCCAGGGTTCGAATCCCTGTCGACCCACCAGGGCCCCGGCGTATCGGCCGGAGAACCCGGCGCGCGGCCGGTCGCGGCTCGGCTTCTGGCGGAAGGCTTGCTAGGATGCGGTGTCGGTGTGGCGTCCACCCACCGCTTACCGCGCTGCCGAGAGCAGCCCAGGAGGCTTTCTAATGAAACGACTTTCGCCTTGGATTGCAGCGAGCGTGGTCGCGTTTGCTGCGTCCTCTGGGACGTACGCGTGCGGGGGTGACGACGACGACAAAGATGGAAGCGGCGGCACCGGCACGATCCTGGAAGGCGGGAGCGGCAGCGGCGGACGCGGAGGAAACGCCGGTGACGGCGGCGTTAGCGTCGATACGCAGCTCGCGCGTGCCTGCGCCACGGACAACGAGTGCGGCGACGGCCTGCGCTGCGTCACGGCCGACTCGCTCGAGTTCGGTGGTTTGGGTCCGCCCAAGGGGTACTGCACGGCAGATTGCTCGGACCCGGATGCCGGCGGCGATGAGTTCTGCCAGGCCTTCGCGCCCGGCGCGATCTGTTTGAACTACGGTACGAATGAGGCGCCGGCTCTGTTCTGCGCCTTGCGCTGCGAGTTCGGGCCACCGGAGCTGGCGCAGTTCGATCCGAACAAATGCCACGCGCGCCGTGAGCTCGCGTGCGCGCCAGTGTTCGAGCGAACGGGCGATCTGTGTAACGACGATCCGGATTGCGCATCCGGGCAGATCTGCAGCGATGGCGAGTGCTTCCGCATCATTGCGGCCTGCTCGCCGCAGTGCAACTCGAACGCGGATTGCGGCGCCGGTCTGTTCTGCGATCCGCTCTCCGGCATGTGCGCGGAGACGGACAAGGCGGGCAAACCCATCGGTGCTGCGTGCACTCAGCCGCAAGACGGCGCGACCGATGAATGTCGCGGGCTCTGCATCAGCGTGGTGGGAGACGGCGACCAGCCCTTGGCGCAGCTGTGCACCGAGTTCTGCACGCTGGATGCCGTCCCGAGCTGCGGCTGGGGCGGACCCAATGCACCTGGCCGAGCCGAGGCGGGCTGCCTGTTCACGTCCTCGGCCGTCAACGACAACGGCGGTTCGGCTCCGGGCGACCGCGGGTTGTGCGGGCGGCTCTGCGACTGCAATGCCGACTGCCTGAATCCGGGGATGGTCTGCTTGGCCAACAGTTTCGTGCGAAGCCGCTACCGCCGGACCGGCTACTGCTCGACTCCGATCGGCGAAGATGGCGGTACTTTGACGGGAATCCCGAGCTGCACGGACGCGGGCGCTCCGCGCGACGCGGGTCCGGGCTGACGCTAGTGAGGTGAATCAAAGATTCGCCCCAGAATTTCGAAGCCGCCCCCAAGCGTGCGGGCGGCTCGAAATTCAGCTCTGGGCTGCTCTATTCACCAACTTTTTCTGTTCCTGACGTGTCCTGAATCCGCTGCAGTCGCACGGGCTTCTGTAGCGATATGCGGACTCAGGACACTAGAGCTTGCGGTCTTCGAGGCGCGGCGGCTCGCCAGCGGGCGGGTCGTCGACGCTCTCGCCCACCGTAGTGACCACGGAAGCGCTGCTCGGAGCGCGCCAGGCCGCGCTGCCCTCGGCGTGGGCGGCCCAGGGGGCGTTCATGATGCGCGCCTGACCGTTCTGCAGGCGGCGGTCCACGGCGCGTTTGATGGGCCGCGAAAGCCATGCGCGCGTGATGGGGATCAAGAGCAGCAGGCCCAGCGCGTCGCTGAGCACGCCGGGTGCGATGAGCAGAGCCGCCCCGATCAGGACGAGCACGCCGTCCACTACGCCGCGTTCAGGAGGCTTCACTTGCTCGAGCGCGGAGCGAAAATCTCGCCAGACGCGCAGGCCTTCGCGTTTTGCCAGAATTCCGCCGATGATTCCACTCAGCACCGAGAGCGCGACAGTGGGCCAGAACCCGAGATGGCCGCCGAGCCACACGAGCAAGGCGAGCTCGAGAACGGGCACGACGACGAACGCGAGCAACAACCAGCGCACGGGGTTCTATAGCGCGGGTCGTGCTCGCGTTCATGCGAGACTGCTCAGGCCGGTGCTCGAGCGCCGGTTGCTCAGCAGGTTCGAGTCACTTCGGCGAGGGAGTCGGCGTGGGCGAGGGGCCGGGCATTGACGGGGCCGCCATGTCCTTCAAGGGCGCGGGCTTCTTTGCGGCGGGCTTGCCACCGGCGGCTTCGGCCTTCTTTTCTCCGGCCTTGGTCTGTCCGGCGGCGCTCGCTTCGGCGCCCTTCTCCGACTTCTTGTCGGTTTCCTTGAGCGGCTTGGGCGCGCCCATCGCCTTCGGCTTGATGCCGGCCTTCTCCGCGACCTCGCAGCCGCGCGTGACATCGGTGCTCTTGCCGTCGCGCTGGAGGATCTTGAACTCCACCCGGCGGTTCTTCTCGTGGTTGGCTTCTTCGGTGCCTTCGTCGATCAAGCAGTAAAAGCCGTAGCCCTGAGCGATCAGGCGATTCTTGGCGACGCCTTGCTCGCCGAGGGCTTTGACCACTGAATCCACGCGCTTCTGCGTGAGCGCCTTGTTGTGGTTCGCGTCGCCCTCTTTCGAGGCGTGGCCGCTGACCTCCACGAGTTGGATGTCGGGATGCTCCTTCATGATCGCCCCGACGGCTTCCAGAACCGGCGCGGATTCGGCCTCGATTGCGGCCGAATCGTGCTTGAACTGAATCTTCTGATTGATGCGCACTTCCGTGCCGACGAGCTGCACGAGCGGCTTCTTGTCGGGGCAGCCGTCCTCGTCTTCGAATTCGTTGACCGTCTCCGGCTCGGTCGGGCACTTGTCGCTGGCGTTGGCGACGCCGTCGCCGTCTTCGTCGTTGTTGGGGCAGCCGTCGTTCGGACTCGGGGGCTTGCCGTCTTCCTTCTCCGCGGCGCACTTGTCGTCCGCGTCGAGGATGCCGTCACCGTCCTGATCTGGGGGCGGGGGGGGCGGCGGAGGCGGAGGCGTTTCTACGTTGCCCTGGACGGCGGCTTCGGCCTGGCAACCGGCACCGGCGCCAGCAAACGCGCAGAGCAGGAGTGCGATGGACAGTTTCGAATTTGAACGAAGATGCATGGGGAGAGACCAACCTTTCAACGAAGCTCCGGATCAGCCACGAGCGCGTTACACCGCTCGCGGCATAACCCTGACCTTCTGACGCACGAGCCGCGTGTTTCGGCTCGCTTGCGGCGCGGCCTCTCCGATCCCTTACGGATTCACTTCAGGAAGTGGGCGTAAGTTACCGACTCGCCAAGCTTGTACGAAGCGCAGGGAGCCGCCTGTGGGCGGCGGAAAGTGGATCCTCTGCACGGTGTTCAGCACACAATCCA
>DATHEN010000211.1:0-2186 GCA_035318565.1 Polyangiaceae bacterium | reverse complement strand
TCACGCAGGTCGCTGATGCGCGCCTTGAGTGAACGGCGGGTGCGTTTCTTTGCGGATACCTGTCGGACAGAACCGGCGGACGGCGTTGGCGCGTCCTCCAGGTTACCGAGAATGCGCTGGATCTCCTGGGGCGCCAGCGCCACGTCCGTACCCGCAAGAAAGCCCGCAAACACCGCGTATTTGTTGGCGTTGAAGATCTTCTCGGCGCCAATCGCCAGCGCCACGTCGCACGCGCCCGAGGCCACGTCCTTCCACGCGCAGTGAAAAGCAGTCGAACCGCCTGCGCAGGCATTCTCGACGTTCGTGATCGGAATTCCTTCGACGCCGAGCGGCCGGAGCGCGACCTGACCCCGAATGCAGTGTTGATACTGATTGAAACCCCACGCGGAGTTCGAAAAAAACACCGACTCCAGCTGGGACTTCTCCATGCCGGCGTCCGTCAAAGCACCGTGCAAGGTTTCGCGCGCGAGCGCCTTGATGTCCTTGTCGGGATGTTTGCCGAACTTGACCGTGTGCACGCCTACGATGAATACGTCGCGCATGGCGCACTCCCATTGAATCCGATCGCCTCGGGCAGAGCGGCGCTCATGACGAGAGGCGCTCGAGGTAGATGGTGTTGGCCGTGACGCCGCGCTTTTTCAGCTCGCTCTTGATCACACGGTGCGTACCCGTCTTGGGCAGCTCGTCCACGATGTCGAGATACGAGGGCACCGCGTACTTCGGTAGTCGCTCCTGCAAGAACTCGAGCAGCGCTCGAGGCGCGATCGCACGGCCATCGACGGGCACGACACTGATCATGACGTCTTGCTCTCCCACGGGTGACGGCACTCCGAACGCCGCGCTCTCGAGCACGTCCGGATGAGCGTCGACGATCTTCTCGACTTCGTAGGCGGAGACATTCTCGCCGCGGCGGCGCATCGAGTCGGTGTTTCGGCCCACGAAGTACAGAAATCCCTTCGAATCGGCCTGCATGATGTCCCCGGTGTAGAGCCAACCGTCGCGCACCTTCTCGTTCGAGGCCTTTTCGTTCTTCCAGTACGGGACCTTCGACTCGCGTTTGCTTCCGACGTAGTACACGAGCTCGCCGGCGGCGCCGGACGCTACGTCTTTGCCTTGCTCGTCGATCAAACGCCACCTGCTGAGGCGCGGCAACTTGCCGAGCGAGCCGACGGGAGCGCTGCCGTGGTTGAAGATCGTCAGACCGGCGCCATCCACCGCGCCGTAGCCTTCCCAGATCTTGACGCCGAAGCGCTCCTCGAAAGGCTGCCACGCGTCTCTAGGACAGGCGGCGCTGATGACGCGGTGCACGCGATGAGCGCGATCGGCTGGCGACGGCAGCGTCTTGAGCAGGATCGGGATCATCCCGCCAACGGCGTTGAACTGCGTGGCACCGCACGCCCCCACGTCTCGCCAGAAGCGCGACGCGCTGAAACGCTTGGCCAGATGCACGGGGATCCCGACCCAGAGCGCTTGCATGACCGTGAGCATGAGCGCATTGGCGTGAAACAGCGGCAGGCAGGTGTAGAGCTTGTCGCTCGCGACGTACAGAAGGTTGGCGAGCAGGCCGATGCTCTTCACACGCTGATTGCCGTACAGGCTCACCACGGCCTTGGGTAGGCCCGTGGTTCCCGATGTGTACAGCAGTAAACTCGGCGCGTCCGGCGCCGGCTTCCCTCCCAGATTTTCACAATCGGCGACCGTGCCGCGCTCGAGCTCGGCAAAGGAACGCATGCCGGGCGGCAGCGCGTAGTGCGCGGGAGCTTCGGCGGTGTTGACCCAGATGTGTGTGACGTTCGGCAGCTGCTCGCGCACCAGCGCGATCTGCGCGGCGGTTTCGTGGTCGCACAGAATGGCGCGCGCTTCGGAATGATTGAGGATGTACGTGAGGCCCTCGCCCACCAGCGCCACGTTCACGGGCACCGCGTAGCCGCCGAGCTTTTGAACGGCGAAGAAGCCGTCGAGAAAGCGCGGATGATTCGTCATCATGATGGCGATGCCCGCGCCGTCGCCGAGCTTGGCAGCACGAAGCTGCCGCGCCACCCGGTTGGCGCGGTTGTTCATGTCGTTGAAGCTATGGGTCTCGCTGCCGTACTCGAGGCAGGGCGCGAAGCGGTATTGACGCGCAGCCCACTCGAGCAGCTCTGCGAAGGTCCAGTCTTTGGCGAACACCAGGCCGCGCTTTTTCC
>DATHEN010000210.1:0-4129 GCA_035318565.1 Polyangiaceae bacterium | reverse complement strand
TGGTCGAGAAGGACGCCGAATTGCGCGAGCGCTTCCGTGAGCTCTTCGGCGATGAACGCGAAGACTACGCGGAGGCGCTCCAGCGTCACTATGCGCGCAGTCCGGACGCGCAGTGGCACGACGATTTCATCAGCGAATACGCGAGCGCGCACCCGTGGGAAGATTGGGCGGAGACATGGGCTCACTACATGCACATGGTCGATACCTTCGAAACGGCTCAGCACTTCGGACTCGTGCAGGCCGAAGTGCGCGTCTCGCTCACGGGGGCGCAAGCGCCGTTCGAGCTCGTGCTCGGTAACTGGATGCAGTTGACGATCGCGCTCAATCAGCTGAACCGGAGCATGGGCCTCGCGGATCCGTATCCGTTCGATATCGGGCTCAAACCCGGCGAGAAGCTGGCGTTCGTGCACGACGTCATCGCGAAAGCGGCAGAGCTCGCCAGCTCGACATCAAACCAGCGCCTCGACGTCCACCGAGACGCTCAGGCGGTGTGATCCGCCGCCGAGCACGACCCCGCGCAGCGGGCTCACGTCGCTGAAGTCGCGGCCATAGGCGAGGGTGATGTGGCGTTCACCCGGTACGATGCCGTTGGTAGGGTCGAGATCGAGCCAGCCGTAGTCGGGAACGTACGCCGATACCCAGGCGTGCGAGGCGTCCGCACCCACCAGGCGCGGCTTACCTCGTGGCGGCAGCGTTTCCAGATAGCCCGAGACGTAGCGGCCCGAGAGCCCGAGCGAGCGCAAGCAGCCGAGCAACAGATGCGCGAAGTCCTGACACACGCCGCGCCGGTATTGCAGCACCTTGGCGAGCGGAGTGGAGACGTCGCTCACCGTGTTGTCGTACGTGAATTCCTCGTGAATGCGCCGATTCAGCTCGAGCAGCGCCGAGAGCAGGGGACGCTCGGGGCTGAACGTGTCGGCAGCATAGCGCGCCAGCTGGGGGTGAGCGCGCACCAAAGGCGAGTCGAAGCAGAACTCCCGGAACGCGATCAGCTCACGGTCCGACGCCAGGCGCTGCGCCGCGGCTTCCCAGGTCAGCTTTTCGTGCGGGCCGAGCTCGCGCTCGGGGACGCTCAGATCCACGAGGCTCGAGCACGTCACCGTCAGCGCGTCGTGGGCGGACAACAGCTCGAGCTCGTGGCAATCGTTGCCGAAGTAGTCGCACAGTGCGACGGCCATTAGCGGCACTGGATCGACGTGCAGCGTGAACGCGTCCACGCGCTGGGTGAGCATGCTGCGCGGCTTCAGGTATGCGAGATGATGCGCGTGCAGCACGAGCGCTTCGTACTCGTAGCGAGTCGTGTGCAAGATCTTGTAGCGGCTCAAGTGGCCTCCAGGTCTTCGTCGATCCAGGCAGGCGGTGACAGGGCTTTGGACGATTCGGCGTGCGAAAACCAGGTTTGCGTGACCTCGTCCGAAAATTGCCAGAGCAGCCGGTGCGCGTCTTCGAGCAGCTCTCTGAGCCCGCTGCCGTCGCCGCTGCATGCGAGCGCGACGTCCGCGGTGAGCAGGTTGCTTTGCAGCATGATCATGCTGCGCTCGGCGCGGCTCCGAACGGCGTCGCCCGAGCGAGGCAGGTCCGTGAGGTGGCGCATGATGGCATCGATTTGAAACGCGAGCGAGCGCGGATTGCTCGCGTCGGTGAGCAGCAAGTCGACGACCGGCGCTACTTGCAAAGCGCTCAGGTAGCGTGCGCGGTAGGTGAGCAGGCTATCGGCGATTTCGAGCAAAGCTTCCATGTGTACACGCGAAGCGCGCGCGGGAAGTAAGGTTTGCAGCAGCTGAAGCGTGAGTGCTCCGCGTTCCACGCGCCGGCCCATGTCCAGGAAAATCCAGGCATGGCCGCGCACCATGTTGTCGCACATCGTCCCGCTGACCGCGGCCAGCACCGTGAGGAGTTGATCGAGCACGTCGATGGCCGCGCCGGAGCCGAGCTGCTCGCGCGAAACGCGCTCGAGCGCGGTGCTCAGGGTGCGCAGCACCTGCCACGCGTCCCGCGAGAGGCGGCTGCGTACGCTCAAGGTGAGCTGGTGGATGATACCGAGGTTACTCGGCAGGCTGTTCGCGCCGTCGTTGGAGAGCAGCGCCGAAAGCAGCAGTGCTTCGGCTGAAGACGCGGGGCTCGCGGCCGGTGCTGCGGCGGCCGGCTCGCGCGTGGCACCCACCGCGCGC
This sequence comes from Polyangiaceae bacterium, assembly GCA_035318565.1. Taxonomy (GTDB): domain Bacteria; phylum Myxococcota_A; class Polyangia; order Polyangiales; family Polyangiaceae; genus DATDJP01. The sequence goes on along the minus strand of DATHEN010000210.1, from coordinate 1,958 downwards.
AGGGCGGCGAGAATGGCGTTCAGCCCCTCGTGCGCATCCGGTCCGGCTTCGAGACCCACGCGCTCGAGGCCGGCGCGGACCAGCCGCGCCGTCACGTCGCAGCGTTCCACGGAGCGGCCCAGCCAGTAGATGTCGTCCAGCAAGCGGCTGGGTAAATCGAGGCCGCCGCGCCGAAGCTCGACCCTTTGATCGGGCATGGCCGGCAGCGGTGCGTCCAGCGCCGCCCCCGAGCCGGCGATCCAGACGTCCTTGCTGGCCGCTTGGCTGCGCAGTGAGAGGAAGATGCCGTCTGGTGCGGAGTCGAGCCGGGCGAGCCCTCCAGGCATGACGGCGTAGTCGTCTCCGGCGCGACACAAGAACGCGCGCAGCGCGATGCGCCCGGACGCGAATGTATTGCCTCCCAGGCTCGGTGCCACCGACAGCGCCGACCAACGCTCCGCGACGAAATCAGCCGGCCGCCGCTGAATGCGCCCGACCAGCTCCGAACGCGCCTTCTGGTCCATCAGCGCCGGACGATGCGGTTCGCCCCGCCGATCCGAAAACGCGGGCTTGATGTGGAGCTCTTCGAGGTGCGCGAGCACGTACGCCAGCGACTCGGGGTTGCCGCACCAGTGCGTGGGCACGGCTTCGAGCGCTAGGTCCTCTCCGGTGTAGTAGCGGCAGAGAGCGGGGAGATAGGCCTTGAGAGCCGGTGCTTCGGCAATCGCGGCTCCCAGCGGGTTGGCCAGCGCCACCTGGCCGTACAGCGCTGAAGTCACCAAACCCGGCACGCCCTGGCCGGAATCTGCACGCAAATACAAGGGATCACACAGGTCGTCGAACACGCGCCGCAGCACCACGTCCACGCGCCGGAGGCCGGACAGTGTCTTCAAGTAGACGCTGCGTTCGCGCACCGTGAGGTCACGACCCTCGACCAGCTCGTAGCCCAGGTAGCGAGCGAGGTAGGCGTGCTCGAACGAGCTTTCGTCGCCGGCTCCGGCGGTGAGCACGACCACGCGCGGCTGAGTGCGCGCGCGCGGCGCCAGGCTTGCCAGGCAGTCGCGCACCTTGCCGAAGAAGCTCGCGACCCGCTCCACCGAGTAATCGCGGAACAGCTCCGCCAGCGCGCGCCCGAGCACCAAACGATTCTCTAGCGCGTAGCCTGCGCCAGTGGGTGAGGCGGTGCGATCCGAGTACAGACGGAATGCGCCGTCCTCCGCGCGCCCCAAATCCGCCGCATACAGCCAGAGATAATGCGCGCCGAGCGGCGTCCAACCGTGACACGCACGCGGAAAGCTCGGGTGACCGAACACGAGCTCCGGCGGGACGACGCCGTCCTTCAGCGCGCGCTGCGGGCCAAAACAATCGGTGAGGTACAGATTTATGACTTCGGCCCGCTGCTGCAGCCCGAGCTCCACCGACGCCCAGTCCTCGCGGCTGAGCACGAGCGGCACGCTATCGAGCTGCCAGGGGCGGTTCGTCCCCTCTGGCACGCCCAGGATGTTGAACGTGACCTCCTGCTCGGTGATGCGCCGGCGCACCGCCTTCTGGATCTGGTCGAGCTCCTGGAAGTTTTTGCCAGTCAGGTGGGCGTGAAGGAGGCGCTGATGGCGGCGCGGGACGCCCGGGAGCTCCCAGAACTCGTCATAGGCGGGCGAGGCAGCAGGGGAAACCGCCTGCTCATTGCGGGATTCGAGCGGTGAAACCATACGCGCGGCTGTGGAACCAACACTAGTACATCGGCTCAGATGTGCGTTCCGGATTCCGGCACCCCAAGCGGGGTGAGGGTGCCAGAAATCCTCGGCACGCACAGGTGTAGCCTCGTACAGGACTGGTTACTGACGTCCCGCAGCCCGGAATGGAATTCCCGGCCGCGGTACTAGCCCTCAGCCTACCGCACCAGATTTCCCGTCGTGCTGCGTCTGAGATCCAAGGTCAAAGGGAACGGCGGGTTCGATTCCGGCCTGATCGGTGTGAAC
>DATHEN010000209.1:0-26928 GCA_035318565.1 Polyangiaceae bacterium | reverse complement strand
CGGGAGCGGACATCGGCCTGGGCTTGAAATGAGGTGGGCACACGCACTCGCGAGCCCGCGCCTGCGCGTTCTGGCGGTCGCGCTCGGGACTGCGCTTGCACTCACGTCGGTGGGTCCCAGGCTCGCGCTGGATGACTACGTGCTGGGCCTCGCAGCGCGGGGCCAGCCCGACGTACCCGGCTTCGTGCAAGATCAGTTCGATCTGTTCACCTTCACGACCGGCCAAAAAGCCGACAACCGCGCGCTGATCGAGCAGGGATTTCTCCTGCCCTGGTGGACGGAGCCCGAGCTCAAGATAGCGTTTTTCAGACCGCTCACGTCGCTCACCCACCGGCTCGATTTCAGCCTCTGGCCCGACTCGCCGCGTTCGATGTACGCACAGAGCCTCGGCTGGTTCGCGCTGGTGCTCGCGCTGGTTGCGCTGCTCTACAGGGAGCTCGAGCTCTCGCCCAAGATCGCGGGGCTGGCCCTGCTGCTGTACGCGCTGGATGACGCACACGGCGCTGCGTTGTCGTGGCTCTCCAATCGCAATGCGCTCTTGGCCACGCTGTTCGGGGTGCTCACCATCATCCTGCACCATCGCTGGCGTAAGAGCGCTCGCCCGGCGCTGGGCGTGCTCGCCGCCGCGTGTCTCGCGCTCGGGCTGTTGGCGGGCGAATTCGCGCTCGGTGCGCTCGCCTACCTGCTCGGCTACGCGCTGTTCATCGACGACGAAAAACTGCCGCGGCGTTTGCTGTCACTCTGGCCGTACGGCGTAGTCCTGGTGTGCTGGCGCATCGCTTATCAACATTTCGGCTTTGGCGCTCGTGGCTCCGGCGCGTACGTAGACCCATCGAGCGATCCATTTACGTTTCTGTCGATACTTCCGGCAAAGCTCGCCGTGCTCTACACCGGTGCCTTGGCGGGACCGCCTGCGGATTCTGCTTTTTTCGGCCCCGCCGCGCAGCGTCCGCTGCTCGTGCTGTGGGCGGCGTGCGTGTGCGCGACCGCGGCCCTCTTGTTCTGGCCACTGCTACGTCGGGATCGGCGGGCGCGCTTCTGGGCCTGCGGGGCGATCTTGGCGGCGATCCCGGTGAGCGCATCCTTCCCGAGCGATCGACTGCTGTTCTTCGTGGGGCTCGGCATGATGGCGCTGCTGGCGCGGCTCTTCTGCCAAACTCTCGAGCAGTGGGGCGAAGGTAGGCTCGCGGCGGTGCGCCGCGCAGTCGTACTGGGTTTCGCGACGCTGCACCTGCTCGCTGCGCCACTGCTCTTGCCGGTGCGCGCAGCCCAGATGCAGCTGCTCGGCGGCCTGCTCGATCGAGTCGATGCGAGCATCCCTCGTTCGGCGGAGGTGGAGCGTCAGAGCGTCGTGCTGCTGGATGCACCCATCGATATCTTCGCGAGTTACATCCAACCCGCGCGCGCGTGGAAGGGCTCGGCTCGCCCGTCTCATCTCTACTGGCTGGCGAGCGCGAGCTCCGCCATCGAGGTACGGCGGCCCTCGGCGAACGCGCTCCGCCTGCGGCCGAGCCAGGGTTTCCTGTTCGCACCCCTCGAGCAGCACTACCGCGGCGCGTTGCAGTCTCTGCCCGTGGGTAAGGAAGTCGCCCTGTCACGCATGACCGCCCGGGTCATCGCGGCCACCGCCGACGGGCGTCCACAGGAAGTGGAGTTCACGTTCCGTGAGCCACTCGAATCCCGTGCCTACGTCTTCTTGCGCTGGGATCGCGGGGGATACGTGCCATTCACGCTGCCGCAAGGCGGACAGGTCACGTTGCCCGCGCGAGACTTCGGGCAGATTTTGCTGGAGCATGCGCTCTCGAGGTAAGGACTAGCGGGGCGAAGCCCCAGCCCGCCAAGACGTGTAAGTCTTGGAAGACCAGATCGCGATCGGCAACAGAGGCGATGACCCACAAAACAAACCGGCGAGGCCGGGCGCCGGCTGCCTAGTCGGACGTGACGCAAGGCGCAGCAATCGAGCATGCGAAAGAACACTCCTGAGCCATGAACGAACGGACCTGCAACATCTGCAACGCTACGGGCGCAGACATCGTGGCCGAGGAAGCCGAGATCCGCTCCAACGTGCGCGCCTTCGCGGGAGATCGCTTCGCCGTCTGGCGCTGCAAACGCTGCGACAGCCTGCACGCGCGGGACGAGGTCGATCTGCCTTTTTACTACGCGCGCTACCCGTTCCACGACATAGCCGACAACTGGGCCAACCGTGTGCTCAGCTACAACTTACTCGGGCGGCTCAAGCGAGCCGGGCTCCGCCCCGAGCATCGCATCCTCGACTACGGCTGCGGCGGCGGGAACTTCGTCAAGTTCTTGCGCGCTCGCGGCTACGACCACGTGGCCGGTTTCGACGAGTATTCGAAGGAGTTCGGCGACCGCAGCGTGCTCGCGCTCACTTACGACTGTGTGCTCTCACAAGACGTGATCGAGCACGTCGATTCGCCACACGTCTTGCTCGACGAGTTTCAGCGGCTCGCGGCGCCCGGCGGCATCATCGCGGTGGGAACGCCGAACGCATCCGCGATCAGCCTCACGGATCCCGAGCGCACCGTGCACGCGCTCCACCTGCCTTACCATCGCCACATCTTGTCGAAGCAGGCGCTGGTGGGAGCCGCAGAGCCTCACGGCTGGGAGCTCGTCCACTACTACTCCACGCAGTACGCCAACACGCCCGTGCCGTTTCTGAACTCGATGTTCTATCTCTACTACATGCGGCTCATGGACAACTCGCTCGACTCGATCGTCGAAGCTTCCAAGGTGCCGAAGGTGGCGCCGTTGTTGCTGCGCCTGCCGCTCACGCTATTTTGGGGATTTTTCGGCAATTTTTTCGCCCCCGAGACGGACGTAATGGCGATCTTCAGGCGGCCCGCCCAGGCCCCCGCGCTCGCATCGGGGACGCCGCGTTAGTGTCCTGTCTCCGCAGTCGCCCACAGAAGTCATGCGCCTCCCGGTGGAGACAGGACACGTCAGGAACAAGAAAAAAGTTGGTGAATAGAGTCGCCCAGAGCTGAATTTCGAGCCGCCCTCACCCCCGTGGGGCGGCCTCGAAATTCTGGTGCGAATCTCTGATTCACCACACTAGATCCCTTTGCGCCGGAAGATCACGCCCGAGGGATTCTCGTACATGACCTCGAAGACCGGATCGCGCCGCATCTGCCGCTCCCAGTCTTCCGTCGGTTCGAGGATGGGCGGCAGACGATCGATGACGACGTACTTGGCCAGGTTCTCCGGCGGGTGATTGCGGCCTAGCTCGGGGTAGAACATCGACACCATGCGATTCGAGAGCTGCGCATTGATGCGCCAGCTCGTGGTGATGGGTCCGTCGTCGGGCACTCGCTCCACCACCTCCCAAAGCAAGCGCTCGCGTTCGCCGAAGCGCGGCAGCGAGCGGAAGATGCCGAGCTCACCGATGTAGTCGTACTGATTGTCGTGGCGGTACGGCAGCGCGCCGAATTCGAGCTTGTAGGTCTTTCCGAAAAGATTCCCGTACAAGATACTGCCTGTGAGCGCGGACAAGGCAATGAAGCCCGAGAGCCCCCAGCGGCGAGCGTCCCAGCTCGTGCGCTGCCGGCGCCGCAACGCCAGGAGCAGCGCGCGAGCCCCCATGATACTGAGCAGCACAGCCGGCAGCACGATGGGCACCGAGTAGTTCATGCCGGTGACCCAGAAATTATGCGAGACGGAGGGAAACAAGAGGCCCATCGGAATGAGCAGGCTCCAGGCCGCGCGCCAGCCGAATGCGGCGAGAAACCCGCAGGGCAAGAGCGAAAGCCACACGTACTCGTAGCGCATTGGACTCGAGAGCAGCTTCAGCGCGCCAAGCGGGTTGAGCAGGTACGAAGCAAGCACCGAATGCGCGCCGGTTCCCTTGAAGAAGAACGCAAAATGGCTGTAGCGCGGCGTGCCACCCACCCATTTCATCAGGCCTTCGGTGATGAGCAGCAGAATGCCGACAGACATCAGCAGCGTGACCCAGCCGACACGCGCGCGCAGGCGATCCCGCCCGCCGAGCGCCCAGTACAGACCCGCAGCGGCGCCGTACACGGCGGTTTCTTCCCGGCAGACACAAGTGATGAACGCGAACGACAGAGCCCAATACGGACGCTTCGCCTCCATCAGACCGAGCGCGATCAAGAGCATCGGCAAAGCCACGATGTTGGCGTGCACGTCGTGCATGCACAGCGTCTGCACCGTGGGATTGAGCACGTACGCGAGGCCGAACAGCGCTCCCATCGTCTCGGAGCGGAGCCAGCGCCGCGCCACGAGATACGTGCCGAAAGTGCCCGCGCCCATCACGGCCGCTTGCAACCAGATCAGGGTGCGACCGTCCTGATAGAGCGCGTAGATGGGCGCATACAGGTAGTAGATGAACGGCGTGTGCATGCCCGCGTAGTTCACCGGCAAGAGTTTTCCCGCGTAGTAGTCTTGCGCGGCCACCGACACACGCGGAATGCCGGTGTGCAGCAAGGTGTGCATGGCGTTCGTTTCCCACGACATGTCGTACGGCTGCGCCACGAACGTGATGTAACGCCAGTGGGCCATGAAACCCATCCAGGCGGTGAACACCAGCCAGCCGAGCAGCACGACACACCACGCCTGCTTTCTCGACAGTTCGCGAAACCGAATCGCACGCGCGCGCGTGTAGGACGAGACGGCGTAGCCGAGAGCGAGCCCCAGTCCGACCACAATCACTCCCGTGAACAGAGGAAAGCGGTACTCGAACAGATTCAGGAACAAGAACGGCAAACCGATCAGCGAAATCGCGAGCGGAGCCCAGTAGGTGGGCAGGCGTGACAGCCCGCGCCGTTCGCGCCACAAAACCAACCCGCCGAGCCCCACCGCGAGCGGCGCTGCGCACGTCACGTGGTAGAGGAGCAACTGGCGCGCGTCGGCTTGAGCCGTGGCGCTATCCGGATCTTCCACGCTCATGACGTAGTCGATGAGCAGCTTGAGATTCTGAAACTCCCAAATCACCACCGCCAGGGCGATACAGGCATAAGCGCACAGCGCCAGATCGGGCCACGCCTTGGCCAGTGTCCGCTCCCAGCTCTGCACGGTTTTGCTGGCGCTCGGGGGCGCGTCACTCTGTGCGGGAGCCGCGTCGTGCGCTGAAGGCTCTGCCGTGCCTTGCGTCATAGGACTTCCGAAAACATGACGACGTGGCCCTCACTAACGCGCGCCCACAGTGTGTTTTTGGAAACCGAGACCTCGAGTACGTCTGTGAGCTTCCTGCCCGTCTCACGGTAGAGAATGGGGGTTGGCAGGGCGTCAAAACCGTCTTTGCCTTGCAGGTACGCGATACCCCCGCTGGCAATGGCGAGCCGTTGACCGTACGCCGCAACGCTGTGTACCGCACCCGGCACGCGCAGCTCGCGACACGCCGAATCTTCCGCGCGAAAGAGCTGGCCCTTCGCAGAGACCACGAATGCGTGTGCTCCGCATGCAGCAAGTGCGATCACCGGTTCCGAGCACGCCAGCACTTGCAGGTGAGCTCCCACCACGCGCGCTGCGCGGCTCTGGCTGATCACGTACACCCGATCGGACTCATCCACTGCGATTGCCGTGGCAGCCCAGTTTTGCGAGAAGTCCCAGCGCTGGGGCGCACCGGGACCGAGCCGCCAGACGAAGGCGCTCGTGTCGATGATGTACGTTGCCTCGGGTGACGCAGCGGCTGCCACGCTCTCCGTCGTCGAAATCTCGTGCCAGGGGGTGCCGTACGGCCCTGGGTAGCGATAGATGCGTTTGTCATTGCCGACTGCGTCGACGCCGCGGGCAGAAGCAGCGATCTGTCGCACGCTGACGTTGCCGTGGGCTTCCACCCAGGACGGCTCGTCGCGCGCGAATCGGCACGCTTGAAGGCTGAACGCCGTTAGCCCCAACAGCCCGAGAAAGATCGATCGCAGCGAGGCGCCGTTACGGCGCGGTAGCCGTCGAGCTCGTGTGCCAGCGTGTGCCATGCCTGCCATGAAAATCCCCCACCCCGGCCCACCGCGTGATGTCCCACGGAGAAAATGGCCGTTTCCGGAGCGTTGCGCGGCGCAAATCAATGGATCCGTCGCCTCCCCATGCAAAGCCGAGGCCGCTAGCCATGCCAGCGCAGCTCAACGTAGCGCGATGCTCTCGAAGTGCAGCCAAGTCTGTTTATCCGCACGCAAACGCACGTAGCGCGCGGTGAACGGCGACAGGTCCTCCGACCACGTTCGGAACGGCTGGTCGCGGCGCTTTACCTGGTGCCACGTGACGCGATCGTCACTCGCTTCGAGAACGAGGGGAATGGCGCGGTCCGCACAGCACTCGCCACGGTTGACCACGCGAATCGAGGAAACCAGGGTCTTGGCACCGAGATCGTATTCGATCCACGGGTTCCGTTCTTCGTTCGTGTGGAAAAATATTTCGGCCTTGCGTCCATCTACGCTGCGCTCGGCTGCAGAGAAGCCCCCATAGCTACTGCTCGTCCGCCAGTTCTTGCCCTCGAGCAGGTTCGGCGGCCGGGTCGCGATCAGGATCAGCATGACAAGCGCAATGATCAAACCGGCGACGAGAGTCACGAGCAGGCCCAGACGCAGCCAGCGCTGCAGCCGAACCTTGCGCACGCGCCGCTCCGGGAGTGCCAGCCCCGCGAGCACTTGACGAACCGCGCCCTGCAGCCGCCGCGCGTCCTCTCGACTCACGTCACGACCGGCTGCGATGTCCTCGAGCGAATCGCGTGCGAGCAGGAGCTCCCGCGCACGCACCGCGCCGAGGTCGTCTCCTCTGAGAGCAACGATGTCCTCGGGAACACTGGCTGGATCTGCGCCCTGAGCTGCCAAGCCGGCGCGAAGCGCCTCACGGTACAGCAGAGCCGCGATCGGAATGCCCGAACCGGCCCGCAGCGGATCCACCGGGTTCAAAGTGCGATCGGCGAGCTCGGCCGTGGCGCGCGCGTACTCGAGCAGACGGCGGTCACAGCTCGACCGCGCAGCGAGCTCTGCACGCGCGGCACCGAGCTCCTGCCCGCGCCAGAAGAATTCCAGCAAACGCCGGCGCTTCTTGGGGCGCGCGAGCGGCGCCGCCGGAGGAGCACCACCCGCCTGCAGGACGCCCGCTTCCACCTGGTCCGCTCCGGCCAATGATACTTCGTTCGGGTTCATGAGCAGCCTACCAATTCACGCTCACGCCGAGCTCGGCCAACACGCGCTTCGTATCGACCGTGGTGTAGCCGCGCCGGATGAGCACGTAGTCCTTGGTTTCGAAGACGAGCGCATACTGATTGCGGCTGAACGCCTTATCCAAATTGTTGCGAGGATCCCCGCCGCCGACGCTGCCGCGGCGAATCAAAATGTACTCGGGCTCCCCGATGTCCAGGTTCAACGAATAGGCGGAGACACGATTGGTGATGTGCGGCGATTCGCTGTCCGTCGCCGCGACGCTCGCCTCCTCCGGAATGAGAGCGATCACTTTGCGCAGCTCCGCGTAACGCGCCCGCTCTTCGTCGGTGATTTTGAACGGGATCTGCTGAAATCCGCCGACGAAGTGCGACTGCTGGAGCAGGCAACCGAAGACCAGACTGTGCAGCGTGACGCCCAGGCACAGCGCGCCGGTCGCAGCGCGACGCTTGATCACACCGTTCATTGGATCTTGGCCCATCCAGCGCAAGGCCAGCACCGCGGCTCCGAAAAGATACGGAATCCAATGCGAGCTGTACTGAAAGGCGATGCTGAGCGTCCAGGGATAGCCCGTGGTCATCAGCGTGAAGAAGAAACCACCGCCGGCGCCCAACAGTAGTACGAGGCGCCGCGCCGGCAGAAACGCGAGCGGCGCAAACAGATGCAGCGCGTAGATGAGCTTCTCTTTTTGCAGCAGCGTCGTCAAAAAGTACGCGGGATTGATCAAGATCGTTTGCACGATCGATTCGTAACCGTGCTGCCCCGGCGGGATCAGATCCTTGTAGATGTTTTCGAACCACCAGCCGCCGGCAGCCGGCATCGCCACGAATTTGATCAACACGAACGAGATCACGGCCAGCACGGTCATGCTGATCCCGAGCGCGACGCGCTTGGCCGCGACCAGCATGAAGATGCCGAGCAGCGAAAGACCCACTGGAATGTCTTCTCGGATCGAAATCGCGAGGAAGAAAAAGCACCAAACAGCCACGTTTCTGTGCGCGGCGAGCGCCCAGAACAGACAAAACAGCACGAAGATGCTGATCGGCAACCAGTGAAAGTCGTAGAAATTCGGGCCGTGCAGCGGCGCGTACAGCAAGTACGCGAGCGCCACGAGCACCGCGGACCAGCGCGGGATCTGTGTCTTTGCGAACGCGTACAACGGCACGGCTGCAAAGCCGAACATGACCGCCTGGAACCCGAGCAGCGTTTCCGCACGCGGGAAGAGCGCGTACAGCGGCACCAGCAGGACCATCGCCCACTCGGCGTGGCTCGCGATGTAATTCCCTCCCGGACCGCCGTAGAGCACCGGCGAACGGAAAGGGTGCCCCGCGTACGCGTTGTACATGAGGTTGTCGTAGATCCCGAGATCGTACGACGCCGTGGCCAGACGCTGATGCTGGATGATGCTCCAGTAGCCAGTGAAGATCGCGTACCCGCTCGCGCCGGCTATCACCACCAGCCACGGCAACGCGCGACGAAGCAGAACGGGAATCCGCTCCTGGAGCTCACCCGCCCGCTGCAGGGGATACGCGGGGAGTGCGCTCAGGCTTGCCCGCAGCGTCTGCTCGAAGGCGAGCACCGCGAACGTGAGCAAGATCAAGAACTCGAGCGGGCGGCTGTACCAGATCTTGTACACGGCCAGCGCCTGCACGGCCCAGAGCAGGGCCAGCGGCGCGATCAGCCGGGCGACTCGTTCCACGCCGCGCGCGGCCGTTCCCCTGCCGCGCCACGCCGCGATCAGCGCGATTCCGGCGGCCAGCGCGCCGGCGGCGAGCATGTAGATCACCAGCTCTAGGCGTGCACCGAAGCTGGCCTGATTGCTGGTGAGAAAACCCTCGACGTCCCGCACACGCACGAGCGCTGCGACCCAAAGCGTGGCCAGTCCCGTGCTGCCCGCCAGAAACAACGTAGCCGGGAGAAAACGTTCCCAGGCGATCGGCTCACGCTTCGCAAGCGTAGTCACGAGCTCTCTCTGGTGCGGGTATTTGCCCGGTTTCGTAGTGGAAGCGGCTTGCCACGGCGCGCGCAAGCTACTCCGAGAGGGGGATCGCGTCCAGGGCTTTGCAGGTCCCGAACGGGCTCAAGAGCTCGCGATCCGAGCGGCCCTTCCGCGCGTGTCACTTTCCGGCGACACGGCTTCGCTTTCGTCCGCGAAGGCATCGATACGCTCCTGGATCACGTACAGCGGACGGCGCTTTACCTCTTCGTAAATGCGGCCAACGTACTCCCCGAGGATGCCGGTCATCAAAAGCTGTGCGCTCGCCGCCAGACTGACCGCGATCATGATCGTGGCCCAACCCGGAACCGCGGAAGCTACCTTGAACACGCGCACGTACACGGCCCAGAACGCCACCAGAATCGCTGCGAAGCCCGCCAACACGCCCAGCCAGGTAGCAATGCGCAGCGGGACGATGGAAAAGGACGTGATGCCGTCCATCGCGAATTTCAGCATCTTCTTCAATGGATAGTGCGTGTCCCCCGCGAAGCGACCCGCGCGCTCGTAGTGCACCGCAGTCTGCTTGAAACCCACCCACGCGACCATGCCGCGCACGAAGCGACTGGTTTCGCGGAGCGCCCGCAAGGTGAGCACCACACGCCGACTCATCAGACGGAAATCGCCCGCGTCTACCGGTATCGGGACACCGACCATGGCGCGCAGCAGGCGATAGAAGGCCGCGGCCGTCGCCTTTTTGAAGAAAGTTTCACTGTGACGCGTTCTGCGCACGCCGTAGACCACGTCGAACCCCTCACGCCAGCGTTCGAGCATTTGCGCGACCACCTCGGGCGGATCTTGCAGATCCGCGTCCATGATCACCACCGCCTCGCCGCGCGCGAGATCCACACCCGCCGTGATCGCCAATTGATGCCCGAAATTGCGCGAGAACGAAAACACGCGATAGCGCCGTTCCTGAAGCGCCATCGCCTGGAGCAGCTCGAACGAGCGGTCCTTCGAACCGTCGTTGATGAAGATGACCTCCCAGCTCACCCCGACTACCGCGAGAAAATCGCGCAGGCGCCGGTCGAGCTCGGGAATGACGACCTCCTCATTGTAGACAGGCAGCACTAGCGAGAGCGTAGGACGGTCCATCACGGCGTTTCCGGCCGCATGCTAAACCCGGGACGTCATCGGCACACAAGTGAGAAAAGTCGCTGCGGCGCCCGAGCACGCGGGAACTTGATGCGAGTTGCGCCTCGCCGCGCTTCACCCGGTAAAAGCCGCGCCTGATCGGTCTGTCAGATCAGGCACAACGGCTGCCGTTTCTGGCACACCGGTGGGTTCTCGTCGATTCAAGCCGAGACCCGCAGTGGGTGGCACATCCCCGAGCACCGCCGCAGGCCTGGCAACTACGGCAATCTTCACCGAGTCCGCGCAGTTGCCGAGCCGGCACGAGCCGTGGCTTGGTTCTTGCGCTGGCGCTCGACGTGCGCGCCGCACTGCACGTCATCGCCGGTAAGTTTTGGATCGTTTCGATGGCGCTCGCGTGTCTTGCGCTGGCCGTGTTGTTCCACACCAGCGGCGGCCAGGACGACACGTACATCACATACTGGCCTGCACGGACGTTGGCCGAGCAGGGGCAGATCCTGAACTACAACGGCGAACGCCTCGAACAAAGTTCGAGTCTGTCGCTCGTGCTCCTGCTGGCCCTGCTCTACAAACTACTGCCGGCAACGCTACCGACGATCGGTTACCTGACGGGTCTCGCGCTGGGAGCGGTGACGCTGCTGCTCGCGGGCCGCATCGGCGCGCGCGCGGGGCAAGCTCACGCATGGCTCGTGATGCCGGCGCTCGGCACCGTCGCCTGCTTTTCGTACTGGGCAACGAGCGGCACGGAAACCACATTGGTTGCGGCCAGCGAGCTGTGGATGGTGCTGGAATTGGACGAAGTCGCGCGCAAGGGAGCCACGCGCCGCAGCTGGGTTGCGCTGTGCGCCTGCTTCGTGTTCGTCGCTTCGCGCCCCGAGTCACCGCTGGTGGCGGCCGCGGTCGTCACCGGGCTCGCTGCAGCCAGTTTGTCGATGTGGCGTGCGAGTGGCGCCGCCAACGTGCTGTCTGGCCGCGCCGTACTTCGCGTCGCGCTCGTCGTCGCCGGCGCCATAGCGACGCTACTGACCTTCCGCCGCAGCTACTTCGGAGCTTGGCTACCGAATCCAGCCAACATGAAAGCGGACGGATTCAACTACGTAGAAGGCATTGGGTACGTGTGGCACGCGTTCAACGCGAACGGTCCACATTGGTTCGCCGCGTTTCTGCTCGCCCTGTTGGCCGCCTTGCACACGCTTGCGACCCGAAGCCTGCGCTCACCGCTGCCGATCATGGTCGCTGCGTTGGCGAGCGCACACTTGGCATTCGCGGTGCTGTCCGGCGGCGATTGGATGAATGGCGCGCGCTTTCTGGCGCTCGCAATGCCTGCGCTGGTGCTGAGCGCGTTCGTCACGAACGTGCGCTGGCTCCAGAACGTGCGCGTGGCAGGCGCGATCACCACGCTGTTCGTCTCGGCCAACCTGCTCTACGCCGTGCAGTCTTTACGCCGAAATGAAAGCGAAGGTCGACCGCTGTGGACGGTCCTGGAGCTCGGCTCACTGTTCGCTCGCGAGGTGGGTCAGCACGGCTTTTCTCCGGTCGAGCTGGGCAATAACGTGCACCTGCGCGACGCCGTTACGATCTATCGCTTTCTGCCAATCGTCGCGCGTATCACCGCCGCGAAGCGCGGCCCGGTGTGGATCATGACCGGCCAAGCTGGAATGGTCGGCTATCACGTGATGTCGCGCTATTTTCGGCGCGCCAAGCTGCTGGACCTCTGGTCGTTGACCACGCGTGAGCTCTACGATTGTTTTCCGCCGAATGCGCTCTCGGGAGGTAAGTACGGATCGTGGATAGAGCTCGAGGACGCCTTCCGACAGCTGACGCAAGGAGGTCCTGGTTGCCACGCGCCCATGCCGGACATCTACTACAACGAGTGCCTGGGCGCCGAAGCGCGCGCCACGCTCGAGAAGTACGGCTACGTGGTGCTCTACGAGCAAACGGGAACCGTACAGAATGGCCGAGGCGAGCCGTTGTTTCCGGGGCAGGTTCCCGCGTGCGGCCATTTCGCCGTCAGCAAATCGATCGCGCTGGAGCTCGGCCTTCGGCCAACCCCGCCGTGGTCTTGGACGATCGTACCCCAGTGATGGGAGTGGCTCTTGCCCTCCCCACGGAGTCGCCGCTAAAGAGTCGCGGCTAGATGCGGCGACATTGGGAGTACTGGCTGGGAGCCGTGATCGCACTGCTCGCTTTGTGCTGCGCCGTCCCGGAACATCGCTTCGCCGCCGGAGTCGACAATGCAATCGGCTTCGATGACGGCTACACGATCGCGCTCGGCGAACGTTTGATCGACGGCCACTGGCTGCCGTACGTCGATGGCCTGAGTCACCGAGGACCGCTGTTGTATTGGGCGACCGCCGCGTCGCTCGTGCTCACGGAGCGCTTGAGCTGGGTGGGACCGCGCTGGCTCGTGATCGGGGCCTTCTTCTTGGCAGCCGCGGGCTGTTTTGCTGCGGGCGCTGCCGCGCGCAGGCCGGTGGCGGGCGCGATCGGTACGGCGTTCTACGTGTTCGCCATTTGCGGCGCCTTCCCTGCACAAGGCGCGCTCGCGTTGACAGGAGAAAAGATCTCCGCCCCTTTTTGCGCGGCGAGTTTGACTCTAACGAGCCTCGCACTGCAACGTATTCGCAGCCCGCGTGCACGGGTCGTGAACCTGGCGCTTGCAGGCCTGTGCGCCGCCTTGGCGGGTCTCGCAAAGCAAACCGCCCTGCTGCTTTTCCTGCCCGCCGCAATCTGGGCCTTGGCCGCCGCATTGAGTCGGAGCGAAGTGACCTCGCGTCAACGTTGGCTTGAAGCGTGTGCACTCCCCGCCGGGTGGGCGGCGACCCTGGGGATGGCGTTGCTCCCGTACGCGTGGTCCGGCAATCTCCACGCCTTTTATTACTGGTTCGTAGAATACAACGCCAAGATCTACATGGAACCGTACCGCGGCGTCGTCATCCGCGACGAAATCGCGAAGTGGTGGGGCGCAGATGCTTGGACATGCTTCGCCGCCATCCTGCTTACGCTGGTGCCACTCAGCCGCAGTCTCGGAGCTCTGGTCGGTTCGCCGCGCGATGCCGCTCGGCGCTTGACGAGCATTGGGTTTGAATTCGCGACAGCTTCATCGGCGCTGCTCGGACTGTTGTCTGCCATAGTGGCGTTTCGTATCTGGCCTCACTACTTCATCGCAATACTGACGTACTTCGCTCTACTGATTGGCATCTATGTCGACGACGCACTGCGGGCACCCAAACAGTTGCAACGGCTCACCGCAGTGCTCGTGACGGCGTTGCTGCTGCTCGTGATGATCCGTGCAGTGACGCTCAATCGCTATCGCTTCATGGTCAAGGAACGCAAAGAGGGAGGCTGGTCCGCGGCAGCGCCCGAGCCGATTTGCAACTTTGTCGAACGCCATAGCCGACGCGATCAAAAGATTTTCATCTGGGGATTCGACGCGGATCTCTACCTGACGTGCAAGCGCGGGCCGGCCACCTCCTTCGCTTATCTGAGTTTGGTAGCGGGCATCGTTCCTCCATTCTGGGACCAACGTCGCAGCGAGCGGGTCGTGCCGGGTGCACCTGCACGCCTCGAGTCGGAGCTGCGCCACGCCTTGCCGCCAATCATTCTCGACGCGCCCCAGCGGCTGGGAGGGATCTCGATGCGAGCCGTTCCCGAAGCCAACGCGGTCCTGAAGGAGCTCTACTGCCCCGGGCCCGTACTTTCAGGCGGAGGCGGTCGCCAGGTAACGGCCTACTTGCTCCGAGACCGGGCAGGCTGCGCGCAACCGTCAGCGCAACATTAGGATTTCGCAAATGAATTTACATTCCATCCGCAACTGAAGCCAGCTGCCGAAAGCCCATGGCACGCCCGCGACAAGCGCGTGACGCTGAGCTAATCTGCCGCCCCTTCCATGACCGCGGAACATCCCAATCGCATCGTACTGCACGTGGCCGGCGCCGATCGCCCGGGTATCACCGCGCGCCTCACTCAGATCATCGCGGAGGAGAAGGCCGAGCTCGTGAACATCGGCCAGTCCGTGCTGCACGGCTACCTGATGCTCTCCGCCATCGTCGATATCCCACCAAGCTCGAACGCGCTCCGGAAGATCCTGTTCGCCGTGTCGAACCTGGGCCTGCGCCTCGACGTGAGTGCGTTCGATGCACAGGCTCCCGCGCGGCCGCTCGATACTTCGAGCTTCTGCATCACGGTGCTCGGACCGCTCGGACACAGCGCCGCCACCGCGGCGATCACGAGCTTCATGGCGGCGCGCTCCATGAACATCCGTGACATCCGCTCGCTCTCGGACGAAGAGCTGAGCGGCCTCGAGCTGATCGCGGATCTGTTACCGACGGCCATCAGCGACAGTGAGCTGCCGGTGCTGCGCGGCGAGTTTCTGCGGCTCGGCATGCAGCTCGGCGTCGATCTCGCGGTGCAGAAAGACGACATCTTCAGGCGCTGTAAGCGCCTGGTGTGCATGGACGTCGATTCGACGTTCGTAAAGGGCGAGCTGATCGACGAGCTCGCGGGCCTGGTCGGCTGCAAAGAGCAGGTGGCTCAGATCACGGCCCGCGCGATGCGCGGCGAGATCGAGTTCAAGCAAGCGCTCGCCGAACGCGTGAAGCTCCTCGAAGGCTTGCCGATGTCCGAAGCGCGCGCTCTCGCGGAGAAGTCGGAGCTCACGCCGGGCGCGCAGAACTTCGTGCGCACGCTGCAGAGCCTCGGGTTCCGAGTCGGCCTGGTGAGCGGCGGCTTCGACTTCTTCGTGGATGACTTGAAGCGGCGCTTCGGGCTGGATTTCGCGTTTTCCAACGAGCTCGAGGTCAAAGACGGCATCATCACCGGCAACGTGCGCGGCACGATCGTCGACGGCGAGCGCAAAGCTCAGGTGTTGCGCGACATGGCCAAGGTGTACAACCTGCGGCTCGAGCAGACGGTGGCCGTCGGAGACGGCGCGAACGACGTGCTCATGCTGCAGACGGCGGGGCTCGGCATTGCGTTCCGCGCCAAGCCGAAGCTCCAGGAAGTGGCGGATATGAGCTTGAATCACAACGAACGCCTGGACACGCTGCTCTATTTGATGGGCTTCAACGCGCGCGACCTGCGCGGCGTGCCCTGAGCCGTCGCATGGCTCGCCTGGTCCCCAACCGGCCTTTTTCGCTCAAGATCGTCGATCCCACCGCCGAGCTGCTCGGTGTGGCGCCGGTGGTCATGGAGCGCACCGCGAAGCTCGCCAGCGTGGGCGATCGCTCGCATCGCGCCCTCATTCACGTCTGCACGACGCTCGCCCGCTACGGAGTGCGCGCGTGTTGTCCGCCGGGCACGCTCGATCCCGCGTTCGCTGCTCTGGACACGGCCGAGTCGTGGACGCGCGACAAAGCGGACGCGCTCGCAGTGCGCAAGGCGCGCAGCGATGCCTTCAATGCGGTCATCGCCGCGGAGCGCCGCGCCACCGACGCGTTGCGCGCGTCACTCACGGTGCTGCCGCGCAAAAAGAAGACGCAGATCGACTCGCACGCCGATGCAACGGT
The DNA here is from genome assembly GCA_035318565.1 of Polyangiaceae bacterium. Classification (GTDB taxonomy): domain Bacteria; phylum Myxococcota_A; class Polyangia; order Polyangiales; family Polyangiaceae; genus DATDJP01. Next base: position 11,197 of record DATHEN010000209.1, on the reverse strand, counting down.
GGTGCGTTACGCCGGCCTTGCCGCCAATTTCGCGTACGGCGCCGCGCTCTTGACGTGTGATGCCGTGGACGACCCGGCCAAGGCCGCGCTGGTCCCGCAACAGATCGCCGGTGCGCTCGCCTATCAGGCCGCGGGTCTCGGCCCGGCCCGTTCGAGCGAGTCCAGGGCGGGCGCGTGCGAACAGGCCGAGTGGGAAAGTGAGCGCGAAGGCGCGCCCGAAGGTCACAGCGCTGGCGCTCTGGCCGTGATGCTGTTCCACGAATTTCTCGGCGCGTACTGGCGCCAGCACAGCGACGCACAACGCGCGTACTTCGACGAGTTCATCGTCTGGGCGCTGGCCGACGCCGCGAACTGAGACGAAAGTCTCAACGTTTGCGGGCCAGGAGCAGGCCGTCCCCGATCGGCACCAGGCTCATGGACACGCGTACATCCGTGGCGACCTTTTGATTCAGAGCGCGTATGGCACGGGTGTCTTCGTCGTCGCGTGTAGCGTCCGCCACCGAGCCGTTCCAGAGCGCGTTGTCGACCGCGATCAGCCCACCGCGGCGGAGCAGCGTCAGGCAACGCTCGTAGTACGCGTCATACGCCGCCTTGTCAGCGTCGATGAACGTGAAGTCGAAGCTCCCGGCGGCATCGCCTGCGAGGAGCGCGTCCAGCGTTTGGAGCGCTGGGGCGAGCCTCAGCTCGATCTTGTGGTCGAGCTTTGCCTCCTTCCAATAGCGGCGCGCCACTGCCGTAAACTCCTCGCTGACGTCGCACGCGATGAGCTGGCCGTCGTCCGGTAGCGCGGCTGCGACGCACAACGAGCTGTAGCCGGTGTACACCCCGATCTCGAGCGCGCGGCGCGCGCCGGTAAGCTCGGCGAGCAGAGTCATGAACTGCCCTTGTTCCGGAGCGATCTGCATGCCCGAACCGCGCATGTTGCGCGTTTCACGCCGCAGCCGCGCGAGCAGCTCGGACTCGCGCACCGTGACGCGCAGCAGATACTCGTAGAGCTGATCCGTGACGGCGATCGTGCGGTTCGACACGCTCGAAGTGTAGACCGAGGCGCACGCCTTCGGAAGCGACTACTTGTGTGACTCGCTGCACACGCGCAGCGCTTTTTCTGCGGCGGCTCGGCCTTGGCGGATGCAATCCGGAATGCCCACGCCGTCGTATGCCGCGCCCGCCACGTACAGCCCCGGCATACGCTGCAAATGCCGTTCGATACGGCGTAAGCGCTGGCAATGACCCAGCGTGGGTTGGGGATTCGAGTCGGTATAGCGGAAAACGCGGCTCCAGGAAGGCTGCCCGAGCGGTCCCATCAGCCGCTCGAGCTCTGCGTACGCGAGCGCGACGAGGTCTTCGTCACTGGAGCTCTTTACGCGCTCGGGATCGAGGCTGCCGCCGACGAATGCGCGCAGCAGCACCTGTCCTTCCGGCGCGCGTGCGGCCCATTTGCTGGTCACCCAGGTCGCCGCCAGAATGCGCGCTTTCTTCGGCGGCACGATGAAACCGGCGCCGTCGAGCGCATGCCTGACGGCGGCACGCGACAGCGCGAAGAAGACCGTGGCCGTGGACTCATAGCGAATTTCCGCGAGCTCGGCGCCGAGCTGCGCGTCGTTCAACATACGCGCGGCGGCGTGCGCTGGCGCCGCAAGGATGACGGCATCGACCTCCAGTGCCGTGGCAGATTCGATCTCGATGCGAAAGCGCCCCGACGCCTCGCGCGAGATAGCGCGGACCGGCGCGCCGAGACGAACGCTGCCCGCCGGCAGTCGAGCGGCCAGCGTATCGATCAACGTGCTCATGCCGCTTCTCAACGATCGAAACGGGCTCTGCCGGTGTGCTTCATCGCGCCTCAGCCAGCTCGCCAGGTGCGTGAGCTCCGCCAAGCTCGGCCGAGCAGCTGGGGAGCCGTTCGTAACGCCGTTACCACCCGCCATTTGCATGTGGAAAAAACCGCGTATCACGCTGCCGTACTGGCGTTCGAGCTTCACGAGCTGTGGGAAAGTGGCCGTAACGCTGAGCTCGCCGATGTTGCCCGCGTAGATGCCTCCGAGCAGCGGCCCGGCGATGCGTTCCGCCGCCTCGGCTCCGAAGTGCCGCGTGATGAACGCGCTGATGGACTCGTCGTCATCACGCGCCGGCTCGGCGGGCCGCGCGCGAAGCAACAGATCACCGAGCACGCGTAGCTTTCCAGCCGGGCTCAAGATCGGAGTCCTGAGCATGGGGCCCACGCGCGTGGGCACTGCCAGCACCATGCCGGCTGGCAGGCGTTCCAGGCGCCCGGCATGCACCATGTAGACCTTTGCTGCGTCACTCTCGGGCGCGATCAGCTCACTCTGTAAACCCAGCTCCGAACACAGGCGCATGCCCTCGGGTTTGGTGATCAGAAACGAGTCCGGTCCTCCGTCGATCACGAACCCCTGCTCGCGCAGCGTGACGATATTGCCGCCCAGGCGGTTGCGGCTTTCGAGCAAGACCAGCTCCACGTCCGGGCGCGTTTGACTCACGTGGTAAGCCCCACTGAGCCCGGTGATCCCGCCGCCGACGACGGCGACCCGAGGCGTGCCGCGCGGGCTCATGGAAACAGCGCGCGTATCCCGAGTCCCATGGCGATGGTACCGGTCAGGACGATGAGCATCGCCCAGTACCACGCCACCACGGGGCCCTTGCGGCGGCCGGGCTCGAGCGGCTCTCTCGCATCCTCCGAGTGCATGCAGGAAAGTTACTACGTCGACTCCACGCGCGCTCGGCAGAAATCCCGGACTACGTCGTAGAGCACGCGCAATCCCCAGGCGAATCCGTCGCGCGGGATGCGCTCGTTGTGGCCGTGGTACATCTGACTGAAATTCAGGTCCGGCCCGAGCCGAACCGGGGCAAAGCCATAACAAACGGCGCCCAGCCGCGCGTAGGCGAAGGCATCCGTGAAACCCGGGATCATGTACGGCACCGGGACCGCGCCGGGGTCGTGAACCGCGAGCGTCCGGGCGATCGTGTCGAACAGCGGCGTGTCAGCGTCGAAGGTGACCGGATCATGGTGCAGGAGCACGTTGATGTCGACGTCGTCCCCGACCACCTCTCGCACCTCCTCGAGGAAGCGTTCGACGCTCTGGCCCGGCAGGATGCGTCCGTCCACCTGAGCCTTGGCACGTGATGGAATGACGTTCACTTTTTGACCTGCGACGAGCACCGTGGGACTCACCGTGTTGCGGAGCAGTGCGTCGAGCGCGATGGCCTGCTCCGGATTCTGGCGCCGTATCAAGCCGAGCAGTTGAGCCGCCCAGCGCGGGTTGAGTAGCAGCTTGAGCGCACTGCCTTGCGGAAAGGGCGCGTGCTCCGCCAGCGCGCGGATGAAGTTTTCCACGACCTTGACTTGATGCTGCGGCAAGCGTGTGTCCGACAGCGCCACGAGCGCGCGTGCCAGGCGTGCGACTGCAGTACCGGGCCGCGGCATGGATCCGTGACCGGGCGGACCGTGCGCCGTGATCTCGAACCAGCAGATGCCCTTTTCCGCCACCTGGATCGGATAAAAACGCGAGCTGCCCATGTGCAGCGTGTGTCCGCCGACCTCGTTCAGCACGTACTCGGCGCGCACGAGCTCGGGATGCTGCTCCACCAAGTACACTGATCCGTGCAGCGAGCCGGCTTCTTCGTCCGCGACGGCGGCGAAGATCACGTCACGCTCGAGTGGAATGCCCTGGCGCTTCAGCAGCACCAAGGTCATGAGGCTCATGGCCACCATGTTTTTCATGTCGATGGCGCCGCGGCCCCAGATGCAGCCCTCCGCCTCTTCGCCCGAGAATGGATCGTACTTCCACTCGCTGCGCTCTACCGGCACGACATCCAAATGCCCATTCAGCAGGAGCGGGCCCTTCTGTCCCGAGCTGGTCAAGCGTGCCACGACGCTGGCGCGACCCGGTCGAGACTCCACGAGCTTGCAGGCGATTCCCTCCCGCTCGAGTACTCCCACGATATATTCGGCCGCGGGCCGTTCGTTGCCGGGGGGATTGGTGGTGTCGATGCGGAGCAACGCCTTGAAGTGAATCAGCGCTTCTTCCGTCGCCGTGGCAAAGTTGACGATCGGGTCCAATGACGACTCTGACATGGCGGTGGCGCGGCTCGATGCTGGTCACACCAGCGGTTGACTCTCGGGGACTTCGGGTAGCTCGGCTTGGAGCGTGCGGAGTGTACGCGCGAAGACGCGTAACATGTCCATCGCGAATTCTACATCGTCCTCGATGACGTCGAGCAAGTGCTGCGTGCGGATGTACAGCGCCGTGATCGGTTCCTTCGCAATGGCCCGGTACCAGCGCGGCTCGGCTGCCAGCGAATCGATACCGCCCACCAGCGCGCCGGGGCCGAATTCGAAGTATTGCGCTGGGTCTTCGTTGCTGCCGGCTATCACGCCCTCCAAGAGCAGCGCGTTGTGCTCCGACAAGTCGCCGACATTCCACAACACCTCGCCGGCCGCCCGGCGCACCACCTTGGCATCCTGCGCGAGATCGGCCAGCGCCTCGACCCGGGTCTCCGCAAAGTCGAGCGCGCCTCGCAGGTGGAACAATTTCTCCACGAGGCCGAGCTCCGTAATGGCGCCGCTCGACGACGGGGGCGCACCACTCTGTGCCGCAGAGAAGCCCGCGTGCGGCCCGAGCTTGCGCCGCGCGCTCAGCTGAGCGCCCGCCAGCGTGCGCAGCACACCGAGCAGCACGGAGAAGTTGTCCTCGAATACGTCCAGCAGATCTTCGCGGTGGAGCTGCAGAGTCGTGGTCTCGACCACGGCGCGCGCGAAGTTCGTCTGCTCGTCGCCGATCAGCGCGGAGAGTCCGCCGACCACGTCTTGGGGACCGAGACGCGCCATCACGCTCTCCTTTTGAACGAGCTCCACGTCACCCTGTAAAATGAAGTGCAGCGTTCTGGCCGGAACACCCGCGCGCTGCAGAATGGCGCCGGCGCTGAACTGCCGGGGCTTCGCGTGCTCGGCCAGCGCCGCCAGCTCCTGCGGAGCCAAACTTCGGAAGACGTCGAACGTCTTGAGCGCGAGCACGCGCTGCACCTGCGTGACCGCCTCCTCAGGCACGTCCCAGCTCCAGGCGGGTGCGCTCGGCGAGCACGCCCAGCTCGCGTTCATTGAGCTCGCTCAAGCTGCTGCGCGGAGCGCCGGGCGTCGCCAGGAGCAGCTTGGCGTTCAGGCGCTCCAAGCCGAGCTCGCTGGCATGGTACGACGCCACGCTGCGCAGCACCTCGCTCGCGTCGTCCAGCATGTCTCCGAGCGCTTCGGCGTAGGCAGCCTCCATCGCTTCGAGCGCACGCCGCCGATCTTCGGTCTCACCGGCGTAGAGCTCATTGATTTCTGCTACCCGGAGCCGGGCCGGCGAATCGTAGAACGAGCTCGCGTTCGTCAGGCGTTCGGCCGGGGGTGCGTCGTCCACCATGGCCAGAATGCCGTCGCGAATCGCCTCGGGGACCACGTGTTCGAAGAGCTCGAGGCTTCCCGCACGCACCGCCCGATCCGCGCTGCGCAGGCCGTCGTAGATCATCGCGAATTCTTCGCTCGGATCCATGATGTGCAGGAGCCGGAATACGCGCTCGAGAGCGCTGCCTTCGTAGTCTCGTAGCAGCGCGCTCAGGAGCTCGCTTGCGCCGGTGTCGTGCCGGGCGCTGACGGCGCGCCCGCGCTCGACGATCGAACGCCAGGACAGCACCGTTATCGCGCGCTTCAGGGCCACGCGCGCGCACTCGAGCAGCGCCTCGGAATCGATGGGAATGTCCGGGTTGTCTGCGCGCATGCGGCCGAGACCGCGCAGGATTTTGTAAACCACGGCGTCGTCGTGCTCGCGCGGCAAAAAGTACGTCAGTACTTCTGCTGCCCGCGGCGTGGCGAAATAGCTGATGGTGCGCGGTATGTGACGGCGTACGACGCGCGGCAGCTCCAGATCGGCCAGTGCTTTCTCCAGGCACGAGAGCCCCTGATCTCCGAGCTTGCGCAGCGCCTCGCGAGCCTCGTGCCGGCCCTCGCGCTGGGCCAGGAGCAAAACCAAGGCCGGCAAATGTTCGGTAGCAGGCCCGACCGCGAGGGACCGCGCCACGGCAGTCGCCAGACCGGGCTGCCTGATTTTCGCGAGCGCCAGCGCGACCCAGCCGTAGCGCTCCGCCGGCAGCTGGCGCAGCGAAAGCGCGAGCGCCTGACGCGCCTCCGCGGATTCTCCTTCGATGATCGCAATCAGCGACTTTTCAGCCTCCTCGTCGGTCATGGCGCCCGCCGAAATCAGGCCGACCGCGGCGGTGGCGCGGACGGCGAGGCTTTCATCGAGTAAGCAGCGGCGCAGAGGTCCGAGGATCTTTTCATGAGCTGAAAAGTGTCGCAGCGCCGCGCCGCGAATTTCGTGATCCGGGTGACGCAAGAGCCGCGCGCTCAGCCTGAGCACGTCCCGGCGCGTCGAATCCGACAACAGCTCGAAAGCGCGCAACACCACCGCACGCGAGGGGTGAAAGAGAATCAGAGCCTGCACCAGGTTCAGCTTGTTGTACGTGGCGAACATCTCGAGCGCCGCGATCACCTCGACGTCGTCCTCGGAGCTCAGCGCGGAGACCAACGCCTCGAGCGCGTGTAGATCGAGCTCTGCCACGTCGACGCGAGTTTCGATGGTGCCCTGACGGAGCTGCGAGCGAAACAGCTCGAGGTAGTGCGGCTTCAGACCCACGATGCAGAGCAGCCAGCCGCCACACAGCACGACCAGCGCCCAAACCATCTGCCGCGGTCCCATGCCGGCCGACAGCGCCCCCAAAATGGCGAGCGAAGCCAGCGCTTGCCCGCCGCGCTGGCCCAGCGCTTCGATCAAGGTCTTGTAGCGATCGCGAATCGCGGGAGCCAGCGGCAAGTACAGGATTTCCGTGGCCGTGCGATTCACCGAATGCCGAAGCGAACCATCGACTCCCTTCAGCACGAGCGCGCTCGCGAGGCCCGCCGAAAACCCGAAGCCGAGCGACGTCACCAGGAGCAGTACCGGCATGATCAAGAGCGTGCGGTTGACGCCGGCCACCCGCAAAAGCTGCGGTGCGACCAGGATCTGCACCACGAGCGCACAGCCGTTCAGGATCGCGTAGTAGCGCGAAAAAAAGTCACCCAGCTCGGCTTTCGGAATCGAGTGCGAGACGATGGCCTTGAACACGTAGTCCACGCCGGTGAACATCAACGTACCGAGCAGTACGAAGCCCAGCAAACGCAGCAGATAGGCGTCCGTACTGAGCAGCGCCGCATTCTGCACGTTCGCGGAGGGGTTGGCGTGCGCTGGCACCGAGCTGGCGAGCTTGCGGTTGCGACTGAACAGAGGCGGCATCAGGGCTGCCACTCCGAACGCGATCGACGCCGCCACCAGCAGTGACTGCGCGGGGAACCACATCAGGATTACGCCCGCGGCGGCGGAGCCCACCGTCGCTCCGATCAAACCGCCGGCACCAATCCACGTGAACACGCGTTTGGCTTGCGACAGATCGAGAACGTCGCCCAGCAAGAGCCAGAACTGCACGACGACTATCGTCGCGAACAGTCCCGTCCAGATGTAAAAGAGCAGCAGGCTGCTCGCGGAGCCCGCCAGAGAGCTGAGCACGAAGAACGCCAGGTTGATGCCGGCGCCCACGAGCAGCGAGAGTGATAGCGTGCGGCGGCGTGAAAAGCGCTGCAGAGCCCCACGGTTGAGTATCGCCGCCAGCAGCGTGAGCAGGGCCATCGCGAGGTACGACCAGGGGAGCAGGCTGGCCGGCAGCGTCGCCAAGAAGAGCGTATCTCGAGCCGTTTCCAGGATGGCGTGGCCACCCATCAGCGCGAACAGCATCGCAAAACCCACCGCCGCGTCGCGACGATCGGTCGCTCGAATGCCGAGGGCCCGTGCAAGCACGGTGCCCAATGTAGCCACCCGCGGCGGCGCTGCAGCAAAGATGGTTCTCTTGCTGAAGCCGATACGGATTGCTATCCTCAGCCCGTGCTCTCTCGAGTGAAGACTACCGCGACTACCACTCGCCGCTGCGGCGGGTTGGCTGGTCGTGTGTTTTGCTCGAGCTGAACTTTCCGAGAATACACCCCAGGAGCCCCGCCGAACTGGCCGGGGCTTTTCGCATTTTCGGCTCCGTCCAGGTCTCACCGGCAACGTGCTCGATGACCCAGGAAACACGGAGTTACGACCATGGAAGCAATGGACCCGCAGTCGGCCGCAAAGATTGCCGGCAGCGACGAACGACTCTCGAGAATTCGTCATAGTCTCGCGCACGTGCTGGCGCAGGCCGTTCAGGAAATCCGGCCCGGTGCACGGCTCGGCTTCGGTCCGCCCATCGAGGACGGATTCTATTTCGATTTCGTCCTCCCAGCCCCCATCACGTTGGACGACTTTCCGGAGCTCGAGAGCCGCATGCGGTGCATTCTGGCGACGGGGCAGGCATTCGAACGGGAGGCTCTGCCCGGCGAGGACGCGCTAGCGCGCTTGGCGGCCGCAAGCGAGCCGTACAAGAGCGAATACGCTTCCGAGCTCCTGTCGCGCCGCGGCCTGCAGACGCTGAGCTTTTATCGCTCGGGAGCGTTCGTGGACCTGTGCGAGGGGCCGCACGTCGCTTCCACGCTCGAGATCCCGGCAGACGGCTTCAAGCTGCTGCGAGTGGCGGGCGCGTACTGGCGTGGGGACGCCCGCAACGTGATGATGACACGCATCTACGCTTGGGCGTTTCTCACTGCCGAGGAGCTTGCCGCGCGCGCCCTGGCGCACGCAGCGGCGCTGGCGCGAGATCACAAGAAGCTCGGCAAAGAACTCGAGCTCTTCACGTTCGACGACGACATCGGCAAAGGGCTACCGCTCTGGCTGCCGAACGGCACGGCCATCCGCGACGAGCTGGAAAAACTGATGAAAGAGCTCGAGTTCCAGGCCGGCTTTCAGCGCATTGCCACGCCACCGCTCGCCAAGCAAAACCTGTACTACCGAACGGGACACCTGCCCTATTACGCCGCGCACATGTTTCCTTTCATGCGGGCCGAGCCCGCCGCATGCGAGCCGAGTGAACGCACGCCCGAAGCGGAAGAGGCGCAAGGCACGGAGCCGGAAGTGTATTGCCTACGGCCCATGAATTGTCCTCACCACCACAAAGTGTTCGCCGCGCAGCGGCGCAGCTACCGAGATCTGCCGCTGCGCTTCGCCGAATACGGACAAACGTTCCGATACGAGGACTCGGGCGCCGTTTCCGGCCTGCTGCGCGTGCGTGCAATGAACATGAACGACGGCCACATCTACTGCACGGAGGCGCAGATCGTACCCGAGTGTCTGGCGGTCCTCGAGATGCACCGCCGCGCATACGACGTACTCGGGCTTCGCGACTGGCGCGTGCGTTTGTCGCTCAGAGACACGGGACCCGGTTCGAGTCAGAAGTTCGTGGACGACGACGCCGGCTGGCGAAAGTCCGAAGACTTGCTGCGCCAGGTGCTCGAAAAAAGCGGCTTCGACTACCACGAAGGAGCGGGAGAGGCTGCGTTCTACGGCCCCAAGATCGACTTCCAGTTCCGCTCGGTGACGGGCCGCGAGGAGACGGCGAGCACACTGCAACTCGACTTCTCCATGGCCGAGCGCCTCGACCTTCACTACACGGGCCCAGACGGCGCCGAGCACCGGCCCTTCATTTTGCACCGCGCTCCGCTCGGCACGCACGAACGCTTCGTAGCGCTGCTGATCGAGCACTACGGCGGCGTATTTCCAACGTGGCTCGCGCCCGTGCAGGTCGCGATCATCCCCGTTGCCGCCGAGTTCGAGGATTGCGCGCGACGCTTGTGCGATGAGCTACGCGCGCGCCTCGTCCGCGCCAAGGTCGACGGCTCGAGCGAGAGCTTGAACAAGAAGATGCGCGCCGCACAGTTGCGCAAGGTACCCAATCTGGTCGTGCTCGGCGAACGCGAGCGGCAAGCCGACACGGTCAGCTTGCGCCGCTACGGATCCCGCGAACAGCTCAGCCTGCCGCGAGCGGAATTCATCGCACGCATCGCACAGGACATCGCCGAGCGCGCCCGCTAGTGCCCCGAGTCTATCGAGCTGATGGGTAATGACTCGGGCACGCACTGTCTCGACGTACCTCGATTCATCAGAATCGAGGTACTAGTTGCTGGCCGTGCGCCGCTTCGGAATTTTCGCGCGGCCGAGCTCCTTCAGGAGCTGCTGCCGATAACGGATCACGACCCAGGTCTGGTCGCCCGGTTTGCACCAGCGGCGCTTGCTCGGATAGTTGCGGCCCTGGTAGCTCGCGAGCCATTGGTGGAACAGTGCGCTGCCGGTCTTCTGTTTGCAGAAGCGCCGATTCTGGTCGATGAGCTCCGCCATCACCTGGATGTTGGTCTCCGGCTGCAAGAGGCTACTTTTGACGTCCTGGCAAGCAGGGCTCGGGTTCGCGAGCGGATCCGCATCGAGCTTGCAGGCGCCGATGTAGCGCGCGCGAATCTGGCCAAGCCCGTAGTCCTCGCCGTCGGGGGAAATCGCATCGGCCTCGAAGCGGCTCTCGGACTGGATGATCGCCACGCCGGTCAAGGGATCGAAATTATGGGTCTTGGCAACGAGCTGCAGCGCGCGGGCGTGGCGGGCGGCGTCTTCTTCCGTGAGATTGGGTCGCGCCACCAAGATCGCCCAAATGATGACTGCCAGCGGCCGAACCACGGCCCTGGGCATAGCGTGCGATCTTCGGTTCGTCCAAGTACGAGCGGCGCCAATCAGCGTCTCGCGAGCAGCAAAACGGCTTTGCAGCCGCCCGCCGAACACTAGCTTCGTAAAGTTTCAATTCTACGCGATCCGCGTCTGCCCGACCGAGCTCGACGCGTCGCGGCGTTCACTCGGGCTTCGCGTCGGGAACGAAATCCGGAGGCGGCTTGGAGCCTTCACCGAAAAAGTAGCGATCGAGCTCCGTCATCCATAACTTCTGACCGTGTTCGCTGGTCAGATCCAAACGGTACTCGTTGATCAACATTTTCGAATGCTCGAGCCACATGCGCCACGCCTCCTTCGAGATGTTCTCGAAGATCTTCTGACCCATTTCGCCTTTGAAGGGCGGCTTGTCGAGCGCTTCGGCTTCTCTGCCGAGCTTCATGCAATGCACCGTTCGCGCCATGCTGCGAGCTTTGGCTGGCGCAGCGAGCGCGTCAACGTCTCGCACGAGGGGCGGGAAGCGTCCTGATGCCGGCGCGCCAAGGACGGCC
>DATHEN010000208.1:0-3254 GCA_035318565.1 Polyangiaceae bacterium | reverse complement strand
CAGACGGTGCTCACCGGTTTCTCGCCGCAGGAGCTCACGTTCATCTGCGGCAAACACCTCTCGTACTACCGGGGTGAACACTACATTCGCACGCTGTTTCCGACGGTCAGCGAGCTGACCATCATGCTGTTTGCCGGCGTGATGATCGCAGCGCCGAATACGCCGATGCCTCCGGAGATGGCCCCGCAGATCCGCGCAACGGCTCAGCAGCTGGCGAAGTTCGTGCAGCCGGTGCAGCTCGAGCACCTGCGTTCGGTCGTGAAGAAGTGGATCGAGGAAGGCGCGAAAGCGAACATCAAGCGCTGGAATCAAACTGTCGAACTGACGGCGTGCCGCGCCGGCTTGGTCGTATGCGGTGATCTCGACATCGCCAAGAAGATCATCGCCGCCGAGCCGCAATTGCCCGGGGATCTGTCACCGGCAGAAAAGATGAAAGAGCTGCTGTTGTTCAGCGTCAGCGAACACTACGCCCAACTGCGCAAGGCCCTCGGCATCGCGATCGGCTAACGTTTCGACACTGGGGGCGGCATCGGCACTGCTGCCGGGCCGCCCGCGCGGGTCTACTTACCGGGGACGTCCAGCGTTAGCCGTAGACCGGTGGCGAACTGAAAGTACGCCGCCGAGTCCGCGTCGCCGGGTTGGCTCGTGTACGCACCGGCGTCGAGCTCTGCGAAGGGCCCGAAGCCGAGAAAGCGCGCGGGGTACCAATCGCCGCCGACCTGAAAACGCATGAAGTCGAAGCCCGAGAAGCGCGCGTCATCGACGCCTGCGGTCAACGTGCGGAAGCCGACGCCTGCGGAAAGCCACGGATCGAACCGCACGCCCTGAACGAGGTGATAGCGAACGAACGCGCCACCAGCCAGGCTCGTGGCGGAGCAGTCACTGCACTCACTGCCTGCTCCGAAGCTTACGAGCTGTCCCCAGGCGCCGAGCACTACGCTGCGACTCACGCCGAAACCGACGTCGAGCGCGAAGCCGGGGCCGATGCCGAGCACACTGCTCTGGCTCGTGCCGTCGGAGAGCTCACCAAAAGGAATGACGAGGGCGGCTGACGGCGAGAGCTGCAAATGGCCGCCGACTGTGTCTTGCGCGGCCGGGAGCAATGGCGGCTCCGGCTCGTCGTCATCGACCTCGTCGCCGGGCAGCGCGACCTTCGGTTTGGCTGGAGCGGCCTCTTCGGCGGCTTCTTCCTCGCCGAGCGCCTCTTCTGAAGCGTCCTTTTCTTCCGCCGCTTCGCCGCGCCCCGCGGGTTGTTCGGGTTCTTGAGCCAGAGCAGGCGCTGCGCACAGCAAACTGAGGGCAAAAGCGCTGACAAAGACGGGCAAAGCACGCATGGGCGACGTTGTTAGCACCGCAGCCCGAGATCCGGGAGCCCTGACTCACGAAAGGCGCAGGAAACTCGGCGCGAGCCCGGCCGATGTACACGAGCGATGGCGGAACCCACACGACTGTGCCCTGCTGCGAACGGCGTCTCGGATTGCGCGTCAGCGGGCTACTTGGCGGCTAATTCACCAGAAATCACACTCGACACGCTCGAGCTCGAGCAGCACCCCGTGCGCGGACGCTGGATGCTGGAGCTCGGCACGGCGCACGGTCTCGTGCCCGTGCCGATTCGCAGCGGTGAGCGGGTGATCTTGGGCTCCGGCAGGGATGCCAGCGTGCGCCTGGAAGATCGCGCCGTGAGCCGCGCACACTGCGCGATCGTCGCGAACGACACGGGCCTGGTCGTCGAAGACTTGGGCTCGCGCAACGGCGTGTTCGTTGGCGGTGCGCGGGTGCCTTCTGCGTTATTGCTCGGCCGCGCCGCTTATTTCGTGATCGGTCGCACGGTCGTCAACGTGCGCGCCGAATGCGCGGACGATTCGCTGCTGCTCGAAGCAGGGCTGCCCGGCTTGATCGGACAGTCTGCGCCGATGCGACGCGTCGCCGCAGAAGTGCGGCGGCATGCCGGCAACAAGGTTCCGGTGCTGCTCCAGGGTGAGTCCGGCACCGGTAAGGACGTCGTGGCACGGGCGCTCCACACGCTGTCGCGTCGCGCTGGTGCCTACCTTCCACTGAACGTCGGCGCCTTGCCGGAGTCGCTGTCCGACGCGGAGCTCTTCGGCCATCGTCGCGGTGCCTTTACCGGCGCCGTGGCGAGCCGTTCGGGCGCGTTCGAACAGGCCCACCGTGGCACGCTGTTTTTGGACGAAGTGGCGGACTTGTCAGCTGCGGTGCAAATCAAGTTGCTGCGCGTCGTCGAGGACGGCCAGGTGCGCCCGGTGGGTGCCGTCGAGCCGATTCACTTGGATGTGCGCATCGTGTCAGCGAGTTGGGCCGCCTTGCCCGAACGCGTTGCCGAGGGACGCTTTCGTGCAGATCTCTACCACCGGCTCGCTACCGTCGTGATTCGCGTGCCGCCGCTGCGCGAACGCAAGAGCGACATGCCGGCGCTCGCCGACGCGCTGCTGGCGCGCATGCGCGCGGACGTCGGCCCAAAGCGCCTCTCGAGCTCTGCGCTGGCAAGGCTGGTGCTCCACGACTGGCCGGGCAACGTGCGAGAGCTGATGAGCGTGCTCTATCGAGCCGCAGCAGCCTGCAGAGACGTCGAGATCGGATCGCATCACCTCGAATTTCAAAGTTGTGCGCGCGCGTCAGAGAAGGCAGCCAACCTGAGCGCAGAGGAAGCACGCGAGCTTCTGGTGCGCTGTGGCAACAACGTGAGCGCGGCGGCGCGAGCTGCCCGCGTTGCTCGCAGTACGTTTCGAGCCTGGCTGGCGCGCTAGCGCGGATCTGGCGAATCTGCGCTGCTGCCTGGCTTGGCGCCGTGCACGCTCGGAACCCCGGGCTTGTGCTCCATGGCTTCATCCTCCACGAGCACGGACTCCGTGCGGCGGGGAGTTGCGGACTCCGCGTCCGGCGAGCCGGAGCGGAGTAAGCGCGTTCCCGCGAACAGCAGCAAAGCCAAAGACGCAATCAGGAGCACGATCAGCGCCGGGCTCGGCGTGCGCCGCGTTCCTCGAGCCGGTGCTGACAGGTCCCACGACGAGATGACGTTTGGCCGCACGCTGATGCGCTCTTGGCGGGGCTCCGCTTGCACGGGACGTTCGAAGGGCGCTGCGGGCGGTGGAAAGGACCTCGGAATACCGGGTGCGGTCCCGCCGCGAAACTGGTGATGCGGCTCTTCGCTGACGGACAGCTCCGCATCGGCTGGAACCGGATTGACCGCTAGCCCCACGACCGTCTGCTTGAAATTGACCGCGCCGGGTTGCGCT
>DATHEN010000207.1:0-3678 GCA_035318565.1 Polyangiaceae bacterium | reverse complement strand
CGCGCCTGCTTGGCATCCTTAGTGCGGTGATGGGTTACTCGCGGTTATCCCGAGCGGCCGAAATCGCGCCAGTCCCTGCGGCGGCACGAACGAGCGCCCGGATTCTGCGAAAGCGCTAGCGCGCCCGAGATGTGACCAATCATGAGAAGTACGCCTGCAAATTTTTTCAAATGAGAAGAGGCACCACCGGCGATTGGCGCGGACAGCGCTCAGCAAGTCCGCGCTCGATGTGGACTTCGACAGCTTCGGAGAGGAGGAACCTAGACGCGCTCGAGCACCGCTGCGGCGCCCAGACCACCCGCCGCGCAGATGCCGAGCAGCGCGGTGCTCTTGCCGGTCTGCGCCAGCTCGTTCGCCATGGTGGTGACCATGCGCGCACCGGTCGCTCCGAACGGGTGCCCAATGGCGATCGAGCCACCGTGCACGTTGAGCTTCTCCACGTCCACTTCACCGATCGCCTTGTCCTTGCCGAGGCGCTCGCGCGCGAAGGCCGTGCTCGCCAAAGCTTTGAGCACCGAGAGCACCTGTGCAGCGAAGGCTTCGTGCACGTCGACCAGGTCGATGTCCGAGAGCTGCAAACCGGCGCGGTCGAGCGCTTCCGGCATACACAAGGCTGGGCCGATCAGCAGTTGATCGGACGGATCGACGGCCACGTACGACCAGGAGCGGAACGCCGCGAGCGGCGTATAACCGAGCGCCTTGGCCTTCTCTTCGCTCATGAGCAGAGTGGCCGCCGCGCCGTCGGTGAGCGGGCTCGCGTTGCCGGCGCTGATGCTGCCGTCCTTGGCGAACGCTCCCCGTAGCTTGGCGAGTTTCTCCACGTTGGTGTCGGCCCGCACGAGATTGTCCGTGTACATCCAGCCCTTCGGCGTCTGTACCTTGATGATCTCGCGATCGAAGCGGCCGTTCGCCATGGCGCGCGCGGCGCGGTGGTGCGAGCGCGCGGCGAACTCGTCTTGCGCGGCGCGGGGGATCTCGTTGCGCTTGGCCATGCGCTCGGCCGCTTCGCCCATCACTTCGCCCGTGGTGCGCTCGGCGACCTTGGGCACCTTGGGCAGCACGTCCGACAGCGGCATCATCTGCACCAGCGCGCCGAGATAGTCGGCCGGCGTGCCCTTTCCGCCGAGCACCAGCGGCCCGAGCTTGTGCACGAGCTTCGGCGGGAACGCGATCGGCGCGTTGCTCGTCGAATCGGAGCCGCCGCAGATCACCACGTCGGCGTCGCCGCGCTCGATGGCGGCAGCCGCGTGCGTGATGGCCTGGAGACCCGAAGCGCAGGCGCGGGTCACGGTCTGGCCTTCGACCGATGGCAACTTGAGCTCGAGCGCGATCTCGCGGCCCACGTTGACGGTGAGCGGCGGCAAAATCACGCCGCCCCACACGATCGAATCGATCTCACGGGTGGGCACGTCGAGCTGCTTGAGGAGGCCCGCGACTGCGAGCGAGCCGAGCGCGATCGTGTCGAGCTCGGTCAGATCGGTGAAGGCTTTTGCGAACGGCGTGCGCACGCCGCCGACGACGACTGCACGGCGTCCCTTGGCCGGTTTGGATTCGTTGTTCTTTGCCATGGTTTTCCTCGAAAACTGCCGTGTTTAGAAGTGAGAATCGTTTCGGGGTCGGGGCCCCGAAACCTGAGGGTGGGGCCCAGCTCGATTCATTCGAGCGGGGCGGGAGCTGTGCTCCCGATGGACCAAAGGCTCGTCGTTCATTTGCCCAGGAAGGCGCCGCCGCACACGCGCAGCACCTGTCCGGTGACGCCGGCGCTGCCCGGCTGAGAGAGAAACGCAATCGTGCGCGCGACGTCTTCGGGCAAGCCGCCCTGAGCGAGCGCCGCCAGGCGACGGCCCACTTCACGCACCATCGTGGGTACGGCGGCCGTCATGCGCGTTTCGATGAAGCCCGGAGCCACGGCGTTCACCGTGATGCCGCGCGCGGCCAGATCCTTGCCGAGCTTCTCCGTCATGCCGATCAGGCCCGCCTTGGATGCGCTGTAGTTGGTCTGGCCCGCGTTGCCGGCGATACCCGCGATCGACGACAGGCTGACGATGCGTCCGTTGTCGCGCAGACCGCCCTCGAGCAGACGCTCGTTGATGGCGAGCACCGCCGTCAGGTTGATGCCGAGCGCCTGATCCCACTCGCGCTCCGACATGCGTCCGAGCGTGCGATCGCGCGTGACCCCGGCGTTGTGCACGACGATGTCGACCCCGCCGAACTTGTCATTGACGTAAGCGGCGATGCGCTCCGGAGCATCCCCGGCGGAGACGTCGCAGAGCAGCGGTGAGCCGCCGAGCTCGCGCGCGACCAAGCTGACCGCAGCGTCGTCATCGGGCCGATCGACGCACACCACGTGCGCGCCTTCACCAGCGAGCACGCGCGCCGTGGCTTCACCGATGCCGCGGCCGGCGCCCGTGACGATTGCGACCTTACGCGCGAGCGGCTGCGTCCAGGGATCTTCGTCGTTCCAGCGCGCCGTGGCGCTCACGCGCAGCGGCTGCGAAGTCACGAACGCCGACGCGGGCGAGAGGAAGAAACGCAGTGGCGCGGAGAGGCGCGCTTCGGCTCCTTCTTCCACGTAGAGTACGTTCGCCGTTGCGCCCTTGCGGCCGATCTCCTTGGCGAGGCTGCGGTTGAAGCCTTCGAGCGCCGCGCGTGCGGCGGCCTGCGCCGCGGAAGTCGCGCTCTCCACTGGACGCGCCAAGATAACGGATCGTCCGCTGCGTCCGAGCGCGCGCAGCCAGGGCTGATAGAGCTCCCAGATCTGCTTCAAGTCCGCGCTGCTCGCGAGACCCGTGGCATCGAGCACGATGGCGTGCACGCGCTCGCTGCCGGTCAGCTCGCCGTTCAGCTGCTTGACGGGACGGGCGTAGGCTTCACTCGGGCCTTTGAACGCCGGCAGCAGCTCCGCGTTTTTCAGCCACGGCTCTGCGCCGGCACGCGTGAGCGTGCGCGCGATTTCTTCACCGAGAGCGCCGGCACCGGCCACGAGCACGGCCTTGCCTTCGAGCGGGCGCTCGGGAAGCGCACCGCGCACGCGCGTGAGCAATTGCGGCAAGGGAATGGGCAGTTTGGCGCGCGAAATCAGGTTCGACGCGATCTTGTTCTGTCCGAGCGATACCAACATGTCACTCATGGTTCACCTTTGGATGTAAACGATCCGACCAGATAGGCGGGGCCACCCGGCGCATCCCCCACGAACACGTCTTTGCCGAGCACGTACACACCGACCTCGTGAGGCAGCACGAGCGGCCGCGAGAGCCGCGCGTCGAAGCTCTCGATGGCGTGGACGTCACCGCCGAACAGGTTTTTGTTCAACGCCTCCCAGCACAGCGCCAGCGAGCCGAAGCCGTGCAGGATCACGTTCTTGAAACCGGACGCACGCGCATACGGCGCGATCCAGTGGATCGGGTTGAAGTCGCCCGTCAACTTGGCGAACGCGAGCCCCGCGTCACGACGCAGCCGCGTGCGCTGGATTTCACGCGCCGCCTCGGGCACGCGCGCCTTCTCCTTCTTCGCGTCTGGGGCGCTCTTCTTGCCGGAGCCGTTGCTCGACTTGCCGGAGCTCAGCGGTACGATCGCGTAGAAGTCGATGACCAGCGCCTCGGGGTTGCTCCTGGTGCCGGTCGTGACGTGCTGCTCGAGCACCGCGCGCCGTCCGTCATCGTCGATGCTCTGGAGGTT
>DATHEN010000206.1:0-8852 GCA_035318565.1 Polyangiaceae bacterium | reverse complement strand
TTCGTGCGCGTTTTCTTCATTTTCTGCTCCTGCCTTTGAGGGAGCAGATTCCACCTTAGCCCTGGTCCAGAAACGGGGTCCACTTCAGCGCGCCATGACTTCCATGTCCAGCAAACCGTGCGCCGGTGTAAGAAATTCCCTGCTTTCTGCTAGATGCGATCAATGGTCAGACGCGATCGGGGGAACTTCACGGGCGCCCGAGCAACTGATCTTCGACGACCCACGAGTCGCCAACGAGGGTCGCACCTACTTGTGCTGCAGTTGCCGCCGTCCCTAGTTCGGTGACGGCGCCTTCGCTCCGTTCGTTCGTCGGCAGAGCTGCACCCAACCGCGCACGAGACGTATGACAAGAGCACAAGACGACTTAGGTGTTTCATGAGCTGAAAACCTCGGTGACCCGCCGCCGCCGAGGCGTCGGTCCATAGCGTGGCGCCGGCAGGCGGGCTAGCGGAGCGGCCGAGCGCCCACGGCAATTGCCGTGCGCCCGCCGTTACGACGTTCGAAAGCTGCAAAAACTCGGCCGCATCCGCGTGCGCCAAAAAGAGAGGCGGCACGCTTGGGCGTTCTCGAAGAAGCCCGGAGACTTCAGATCATGCGTTGCGCTGCCCGCATGCGACGGCCGCCGGTGAGTTGTGCGACGAGTTGTGCAGAGTCTGCTCAATTCGCGCGGCTTGTGCAGACCTTGCTCGACGGCGGTCAAGAAGCGGCGCTGTTGCAGGCGCGTTTGGAGTCGCCGCGTGCTTGGTCCGCGCCTTGCACAAAGGAAAACACAACGAGCTCTAACGTGCGTCCACCCGCAATTCAGTTCCTCAGTACTGGTTGCGCGGGGAACGCAAATAAGGGGAGCGCTTGGGTAGCTTGGTAAACAAATAATGGTGCTTCATCTGTATTACTAATTTGTGTGGGGCAGATCACTTCGTGTGAGGAGTGGTCTGCGCCTCTACGTGCCAGCGCCGTGAAGCGCAGCAGTCACGCTTTCACGCGTACCGTCGACGGCGGCAGTCCTTCGCACGATGCCGCGTGGCTTCGTCGCTACTGCCCGTACTGGCACAGTTTGAGCATCGGTGTGCGCTGACTCTTTGAATCTGATTCTAGTGGCTCGTTAACAGGGCGTTCCCCTTACGGAGTACAAATGAGGGCTCTTGCATTCGTGGTTGCCGCATCGGCTTTGGCGTCCGACTGTTCGGTTGAGGCCGCTCCCCTGGGCGTGACGACGGCCACGCTACCGCTCATTGGCGTCGAGACGTGTCAAACCGACGGCGCGAATTATCTCGTCCGCTGCTCGATCCCGACCAGGACGCTGAGCTCTACGCCCTTCGAGTCAGCCGTTCCTGTCCGGACCGTCCTCAAACGGAACTTGATCGGTACTTGCGTGGCCAACAAGAACCCACGGCTCAGTTTGGGAGTCGCCGGTGAACCGCCGGTCAGCTACTCATTCTTCGGCACGCCGTCTGTGACTCTGCGTAAGGGAGACAGGAGCCCGATCACGGCTCTCACCTTGCAGGACGAAATACCGGCAGAAACGTTCGGCATTCGCATGCAGGGCTGCCGCGTCACCCTCGATGTGACGTTCAACGAGGCGGACGTGAATTCGGCTGCCGAAGCCCAGACGCTAATCGCGTCAATCGAGGCGGACCGAGATCAGAAGATCCAATTTCGCGATAGATACTTGCAGCTCGTTCAGCTGAGCAGCGCCGTACAGTTCCTCAGGGCGGCCGGAGAAAGCGTGATGACCGAACTGACCTCACCTCAGATGCAAGAGCTGCGCATGGCTGCGATCAGCTCGGACGAGGCGCTCAAGAGCGTTCTGACGACGTGCGGCTCTTCGCTGTCTCAGATCGACCGAACTAACCTGACAGAGCTTCATGGACACCTATGGGTCCTCGGCGAGCCGAGCAAGTGGGCGAAGCCGGACGGGACCCCCAAGACGTTTGCCGACTTTCTCGGCCCTCAAGCGCAACAAATTCTCACGTCGATTCAGAACGACACGCTCGAGGCAGCACAACTTGAGGCTGGGGCTTCCGCAGCCGCGCTTGCAGCCGAACGCGCAATTGCGCGCGTTGGCATTGCACGGCAGCAGCTCTCCGTCTGGCTGAGCTGACGAGGGGCCCGCAACGTCGAAGCGCTGCTCTTGAGTTGTGCGGAGGATGCATGACAAGCTCGAGGGGTCACGAAATTAAAGGGGTAGAACGCCCCACGAAACGCTTGGCAATGCTCACGGCTGTACTTCTGTTTGCATGTTCAGACGATGGTGATCCGACCGAACCGGGAGATACCGGAGTCGCGTTCAGCGATTGGGACAAGTCGCTCTCAAAGCTGAAATCGATGAACCTGGAAAGGAGCAGGCTCCAACGACGCATGTTGTGTTTTGTCGATCGCAGGGCCGGTTCTGGGAGCCCAATAAGTGGCGGCGCTGGACGTTGTAGAGACTGTACGTGTGGAAATGGTTACGCAGAAGGCGACGGGCCTCCGTACCAGTTGCGCGGGGCCGACCTCTGGCGGCTACGTCGCAAGTCATTTGAGATGGCGATGGGCCCCCTGCAAATCCCGCTACGCAGTACCGCGACCGAACTTGCCAAGGCTCTCTCGGCTGCAGAATGCGGGACCGCGGCGGCAGAGCGTATGGCAGACTCGCGACCGGAGGAGCACCCCCTGTGAAGCATCAAGTGAATCGCCGTCTGAAATCGCCCAGCGCGCTCGTTCTTGCGTCACTTCTACTGGCTTGCTCAAGCGATCCGGATACGAAACCCCTTCCACCTGAAGATTTTTCAATGTGGGAAGCAGAGACGCCCGTTCAAACACTTGGTCAAAACAATAAGGCCTACATCTGTCGCTACCTTGATGCGTGGATTGAAAACGTTCTTCCAGCAGAGGAGTCCGCCGTGGCGCAATGCCTGTACCAAGAGCCGGCGTGCGAAGAGTCTGATTGCTCAGATCCCAGCGCGAGAACTAGGTGCAGCAGCGCGCTGCTTGATCGATGTTCAGCGACCAGCGCCGAAATAATGCGTTGTCTCATCGATAGGACGTTCGCGCTTTCGGATGCGTACGCGCTCACGACATGTGACGCGCTCAAGGACCCCGCACTTGGTGCACAAATTGCTGCGCTGCGCGAAGTGCCTGTCACCTGTCTCGACGTGCAGACAACATGTCGAGACGTCTTTGAGATTATCAAATAGGAGAAACTGCGAATCGAGAACCTGCGGCTCGTCACAATGATGTGCCGCTAGCGGGTCGCGCTAAGGCGTCTATTCCCGGCCGTTCACTTCCCAGCGGTCGCTCAGCGGATCGGGGTACGGCGTAGGTATTCCTGAGGGTGTGGCAATCATGTGAGCTTGAACGCCCCCGAGATGGGTAGGCGCGTCCGCTGCGCGACGGTGGTAGTGCGCCGATATGTAGTAAGACCTGGTTCGTTGACGGGGAAACGGGAGCGTCTGCCGACAGTGCGATGTTGCTCCAGCTCTGGTGCGGTTAGTAAGCCAGATTGCGGGCAAGTACGTTTATGCGACCGTCCGAGTTCAGGTGCAGTGTTCCATGTCAGAGCTGTTGAAATGTACGTCTATTAACCTATAGGTCGTCCGTCGCAGGTTTTTTTGGGGGCGGTGCAACAAGCGGTTCGTGTGTTTCTCGGCGCGTGACGCATCATATGTGGGCATGCGAATAGAGAAATAGAATTTACAAAATACAATATGGGGAATAGCAATATGAATAAGACAAAGCTCGCAGGCGCATTTCTGGTGGGGAGCGGCGCACTAGTGTATTGGGGCTGCACGCTGCCGAAGACAGTCCAGATCTTGGTGGGAGATCAAAGCTATTTCGAGCGCCCGCTCACCAACGATAGCGAGAACAGCGGGGAATTTTGGTACGCAACACTTCCGCAAAGTCTGCGTGATGCGTACGACCCCAATCTCTTCAATCCGAGCGCAAAACCCTACACACTGAGAGTCACTAGCCCGCTGAAAGATTCGGAATACGTGGTATTTGCGCGTGATCCGGACGACCGGGCCTACCAGCTCGGTGGTCTTTTCAATTTGGACGAACTGGGAAGCGACCGAAGTAATTGGCATGCCACCGGTGTACGTATTCTCGGGCCTTCCGAGCAGCGTCGGGTTACCGTTGGGATCGATGGTGCTGAACCGTACGGTGTTGCGCGCTACAATCGTGGCATCTGCGGCCTCGAACTGCGATATGACACTCTCATCAAACAAGGAGTTCCTGAAGCAGACGATAAGGCGCCGCCGTTCTTTTGGTGGATAGCCAAATTTCCCTTTGATATCGACTATCATCAATATCAGGCAGACTCCTGGGTTGGGCTTTGGGCGCCCGATGGCGGAACCCGCGGTGGCTTTACGATAACCATTCGCGGTACGGCGTATGGGGCAGCGTTGGATGCGTTTTTCACGAACGTAAATCTGCCTGATCCGTTGACAATTCCGATACGAACTCAAGACGTTCGTTTTAACGGTAACGCGTCATTCGCCTTCGAATTAATGCCGTCTGGTTTGATTACCGTCAAGGCGGTCGCGTATGATGCTCGTGCCTCAAATGCGGATGGCTGTGGGTTTCAGTTTCCGTGCTTACAATCGGTTGCTGACGCTTGTATCGTGCCTGGTATCCCGTACTACGGCGTCTGTCTATCTGATCACGTTTACGATTCAGTTATTTCCGGCATGCTTGAGGGAGCACGTGAGAGTGCGGACAAATTTGCCCAATGTCAGGCGTTTGCCGTGCCTGCCGAAGCAGGGTTCACGTCCGAAGTGTGCTCAACAGTAAGCGATTGCGACAAAAGCAGGAATCTACTGTCGAGTCTCGCCGATTCAACGGCTCAGGAGGAATGGACTCCGTGTGAGATTGGAAAGACATGTGCCAATCCGAGGGCGACCGCAGCGAAAGCCTTCTTCGGCGATGATTCCAATTGGCGTTGCGCGCCGGTGTCCAGTGCATGTGCGTCCGTTACTGGAGCCGCAGCAACCTCTAACAAAGTCTGTCAATACATTCCCAAGCCTGTCCGTCTAAACCACTATCCAGACTCGCTCGAGCTTGTTTGGTCGGACGGTAAAGTCGTATCTTCTGGTGCGGCTCTGGAATACGCACTCAGGAGCATACCGAGCACTGTCACTCTGAATGGCAAACCGGTACGGCAGATACTCTGCACAACGCCGGATAGTCCAGGCCAAACACCTGGAAATTTTCGAGGTCGCTACTATACGCGATTCCGCAAGAGCCTATAACATGCATCGCGGAATGTTGGCTGCAGGACGAAGTTGACCTGGACGACGTGAACCGAATGCAGGTACAGCTCGTTGACGAGGGCTTCCTTGCTTGGGAAGTACCGGGGGAGCGTTCCGGTTGCGACGCTGGCGCGGCGTGAGATCTCCGGAACTGCGACGCCATCTACGCCGCGCTCGGAGAACACTTGAAGCGCCGCGTCGAGAAGCGCTGCCCGCTTGTCGGAAAGGGGGACGGCCTGAGGCACGACGACGTCCTTTTACCGCGCATGGCCCCTGGAAGCTGCACGAATCTTCGGCGCCGACCCGATCCGTCCGTCCAGCGAACACCCTCGAGCGAAATCGCACCGTTCGCTCGAGGGCGGATCAGCGTTGCTTCAGGCGCGGAACGATTGGTGCGGCTGAAAGATGCACATGTTGGTGTCACCCATGGCGTTGCTCTCGGTGATTTCGGTGAAGTAAACGTAGGGCCTATTGGACGCGAGCTCCGCGCCGATCACGACCTGATCTCGGTTGAGTCCCGCCGTCGGATCGGTCGCATGCTGAAGGAAGATGTTGTCCACCAGGTTGGACGCTGCGTATTGAACTCCTTGATGGACGCTCCCTGGGACACGCGAAAAATGTAGTAGGCGTCTTGCCCGGCGAGCTCCTTCAAGAAACTCCGTTTCACCGGGACGTTCTTGCGGGGAGCGCTTGGCGCGAGCTCGGCGTCCTGACCTGGAGAAACCAGTCGTAGATGCGCTGCCGGTTTTCCTTGTATGCGCTGACCAGGGCTGCGCCGGGCGCGTGTTGCGTATTCCGCTGCACCGCGCACACGCGAAAATCCGAAACGGCTCGTCGACCACAAGAACGATTGTCACATGCTTGCCGGCTGGAGTAATGAGCTTGACTGAAAGGCGGCCGAAGGGACGCTCCAACACGGGGCGAGCCGGCGACTTCGTGACGCCAGAACCTCGTCCAGGATCTTGCGCGTCATGTTTTCAAACAGTAATCAACGCTTCCTTGTCAGCATCCTCGCCTGCTCGTCGGTGGTCGCCTGCGGCGGTGCCACCACGTCTGATGCGTCTGAGTCGACGCCCCGGTGCTCGCCGGTGACCGCTGAGGCGACTGCCGGCGTCGTTGGCGGCTACGTCATAACGGAATTTCTGACGCGCTCGCCAGACTGCACGAGTCCGCCGAAGTCAGAGCTCGAATCGATGCCCGGCTACTTATCCCTGAAGCCGAAGCCGGCTTCAGAGCCCGGGCCGCCAGCGCTCTTCCTCGATTTGTGCTTTTCATCCGAAAGGTGCACCGACGACGATTTTCCCCACGGTGAACACGGACTCTTCGTCGTTCAAGAGTTTGCGTGCAGCGCTGGGGACGGCTTGCTCTTTGGCGAGGGCGTTTCGTCCTTCATGCTGCAAGTCGGAGGGACCTGCCGGTACCCGCAGGTCAGTGACGGAACGGTTAGTGTCAGCTCGGACGGCGAGCTGGTCCTCGATATTCTCAACTACGAGGCAGATGACTACCAAGTAAGGCGGGGCATGTCGTGTTCACCCGTAGACGTAGAAAGGGTGGCGCGCGGAGGCCGCTGCTTCCGACACCAGACAGTGCGCGCTTCCATGTTGCCGGAGTAGACGCGGACGAATCTGAACTACCGCGAAGCGTATGCAGACGAATACGGCGCGAGGCGCTCGCCCATCTCGTCGCCCAGCGCTTGCAGTGCGTTGAACGGTCGCGCTGGACCTCCATCTGCTCATATTCGGGATCGGTGAAGATCCAAATCAAGTTCTCCAAGATCAGCGGAGGGCTGGCACACGCGATTGACGTAGCGCTCAGGGGCTGTCGGCACCTTGATCGCGCTTGCGCTCACGCGAAACGTCCTCGCCGAGTTTGACTAACCACACGAGGAGACCCACGAGGGTAGCCAGCAACGAAATCGTGGCGACAGACCCGAAGCTGTCGACCGACACAGCGGGGACCGCGTAGAGAATCGCCGTCAGCATCATGAGCAGTACGGACGCGATGATGAATGCCTTGGCAAATCGCGCGTTCACCTCGTACCAGATGAACTCATCACGAAGGGTGGCAGGTATGCGCACGCCGTACCAGGCGTTCCGTTTCACCTTGCGGCGGAGCAGAGGAACGGACGAGAGCATGCACAGGAGACCCCGACGCCCTCGAAGACGGCAAGAAGTGCGCGCACGGTGCGCGCACGACGTGCGCCGGTGCGTGGCAAGGTCTCGTTCCACGCTGAATCAGCGTTGGCGCCGCTCCGCAGCGATGGCAATGAACACATTCGGCGGTGGAGCCGCTTAGAGGAATTGTAGATGATAATGCGATACGCGAAACCACTCTGGCCCGCGCTCACGCTGATCGTCGTTGGCTGCGGGCCAGCTGAGGAGAGCACCGAGCGAGCCGTGGGCAGCGCCCGCAGCGACGTGACGGTGACGCCGAACACCGACTTGCTCAGCGATGACCTGGTCCGCGTCGTGGCGAGCGGCTTTGCGCACTATGAGCAGGTTCGGTACGGGCAGTGCCCGGTCGAGTACATCGACTTCCCGGGTGACTGTATTCTTAACAACGGTGGCGCGGACTCCGAAGGCACGCTGTCTGCGGAATTGCCGGTGTTCCGCTACTTCACCGTACAGTACGATCACGGTTTCTCCTGTTCTGAGCCGGGGAGTTGCGTCGCGGGGGTTTTCCCCGGTTCGACTTTCGCGGAGGCGCGCGTGGCTCCGCTTAGCTTTCGAGACGTGGGTCCCGTTCCTCCGTTGCCGTCACCCCTGGCGATCAGCAGCGTCTCCGGGAACGGGGATCTCATTTCCGGTCAAACCGTGAACGTCAATGTGCGAAATCTGGCCGAGCCCGGCAGCCCTTTCGTAGCCACGATGCGGCAGTGCCGTACGGGGACTGATGTGAGCTCTCCGTTTTACTTGGAGTGGCCCGAGGCGGATTGCGAGCCGCGCTCGCAGTTTAGCGAGGGAACGGTCGCTAACGAGACGCCGATCCCCTTCACGGTGCAGTACACAATCGAACCGAGCGGCGGCCCGCCCGTCAACTGCGGCGAGCCTGGCAGCTGCTCCGTGTACATGAAGAATCCAGGTGTGGAGCGGATGCGCATTGCGTCAGCTCCACTCACGTTCCGTGAGCTCGCTCCAGCGCGCGCCGGCACGTTGCAGTTGGAAAGCACGACGTGGGTGCAGGGCAAGATACATCAGATAAGCGGCAGCGGCTGGGCCCCGTACGCTGCCGTTGCCGTCGATGCGTGCCCTGCCGGTTCGACCAACGACGCTTGCCAACAGCGGGACATCCACTACACGGACGCTGAAGGGAAGTTCGCGGGCCAGTTCGGTCTCGGTGGTACCGCGCTGTTTCATCGCGAGGGGCCGCACGACTGCACCGCGGCGCCCGGTGCATGCGTCATTCGCGCGTACGAGCTCAGGGCTCCGACCACGGCAAAGGTAGACGTTCCCATCACGATGCTGACGGAGCCAAGCTTGCGCGGCAGCCTGCAGCTCGAGCTCCGTTCACCCTTGATTGACGGCCTCACTGTCAGGCTTCGAGCTGCGGATTGGTCGCCGAATTCGTTCGTGCAGCTATGGCTCTGCAAAGGCGCGGGGAATGGCTTTCGCCCTTGCATGGAGG
>DATHEN010000205.1:0-2457 GCA_035318565.1 Polyangiaceae bacterium | reverse complement strand
AGATGAGCTCTTCGACGATCGTGCGGGCGTCTTCGTAGACCTGCGTCGAAACATCGGCTCGCGCGGACGCGCTGAGCAATGCCATCCAAGCGAAGCAAGAAGCCGCGGTCCAGCATCCGACGATCCGCGCAGAACGATTCCTAGCGAACATTAGTGCGCCCCCTTTGACTACGAGTAGACGTGCGACGCTACTATTGCGGCCTGGTGAGCGATGTGACGCGACTCACTTTGAACGCATCGGCTCGGTCGTCGTAGTTGTGGATAGCGCACGCGCAGCCAAGACATTCCGTCGCTGCCGACCGGCAGCTCTAACGCCGCCTACACGTCCGGCACGACGGCTGAGGGCCCATCCAAACGATCGCGCGGCTGCAGAGGTCGACGAGGAGCGGCCGGAATGGGGAATCAGCACGAGGCGGCTATGGCGCTTTCGGACACAGTCGGTCGAGCTCCGCCGGAGCGCTGCCAACTGAAGTGCAGCGTTGGCGATGCATTCCGGAGTCGGTGATCGTCCGTTTGACAAATAGGCCGGCAGCGCGAACCTGCTGGGGGCTCTCGCGGACGCACGCTCAGTCAGCTGGATGACGTACAGCTTTGGCCAAGACTTACCGGTGACGAAGATGTTGTCCGTTCTCAGGTCCCAGGTGACACCGTTCAGGATGCTCTCTGAGCCCGTAGCTTGAGTGTCGTCAACGAGCTTTGGGCTTCCCTCGTTTTCTTGGACAGCACCGATGAGGCAATATGCGTCCAGAAAAGATGAACAAGAAGCAACGTGGAAAACGCCGTCGGTTCTCGGCGGAGTACGTACGCGTCCGGTGGAGCGCGTCGATGACGTAGCGGTGCTCGGCGCGTAGGTTGGGTGCATCGGAGGATGCAGCTGATGGCTCGAGCATCGCGAGAGATCTGGGCGAAGCGTGTGGAGCGCTGGAAGGACAGCGGGTTGAGCGCGAAGGAGTTCGCCGCCGAGCTCGACGTCTCACCCAAGAGCCTGATGTTCTGGAAGTGGAAGCTACGCCAGCTGGAGAGCACGAAGGGCGGGCAGATCGCCGGGGGCAACAAGCGGCAGCCAAGGACGGCGCGCATGGCGCCGCATAGCTTCGTGCAGTTAGTGCCGACGCCGGCGCCACCGAGCATGGCCTTGGAGCTGGTGCTGCGGGACGGGCTGGTGTTGCGCGTAGCACCCGGCTTCGACGAAGCGACGTTGCTGCAGGTGGCTTCGTTGCTTGGAGCCGCACGATGATCCCGACCACGACGCGCATCTTCGTGTGCACCGCTCCGGTCGACATGAGGCGTTCGTTCGACGGGCTGGCGCGCTGCACGCGCGAGCTGCTCGAGCAAGACCCTGCGAGCGGCGCGCTGTTTCTGTTCACCGGCAAGCGCGGGACGAGCCTCAAGGCGCTGTGGTGGGACAGGACGGGCTACTGCATCTTGTACAAGCGACTCGCACGCGGGACGTTTCGCCTGCCTGCGGCTTCGGAGCACACGCATGCCGTGCTGATCGACGCTCGCGAGCTCGCGTTGATCCTCGAAGGCATCGAGCTGCCGACTCGCAAGCTGAAAGTGAAGTCGGCGGCGAAGGAAAGTCGCCAGAGGGCCTTGCATGCGATCGCGTCGATGACTACTGACGGCGGTGCATGAGTGATCGCGCATCGCAGCGACAGGACGACACGCAGTCGCGGATCGCAGCGCTCGAAGCCGAGCTCTCGCAGTTGCGAGCGGAGCGCGACCGCGCCGAGCACGAGCGCGAGCAGTACCGCAAGCTCTACACGCTGGTGCTCTACGAGCTGGAGCGGCTGAAGCGTCAGCTGTTCGGCAAGAAGGCCGAGACCGTAGACGCAGCACAGGTGCAGCTCGCGTTCGGACCGGTGCTCGATGCGCTCGCGCGCGCGGAGTCGGGCGCTGAAGACGCGCAGGAAGATGTGCAGGCCGAGCTACAGAAGCTGCGTGATGCGGCCGAGCGAGCTCGAGTTGGACCAAAGTCTCCAGAATCGCTCGCTGTGGCACTGTTAGAACGCATCGCAAGCGGCGCCGACGTGCCGGCGGAGCTGCTTCGCTTGGTGGGGAGGACGATGGCGTCGGAGGCGCAGCAGATCCTCGATAGCGGCCCGCACGCCCTCGACCGGGCCGCCACCTGGGCGCTCGGCGTACGAACCCGCCTAGAAGCGGCTCGCCTTCTCGCCAGCAAGCCAGGCGCGTGACCCGTTGGCTCGTACCGCCAGAGAAGCTCTCGCTTGGGCCGCGCGTTCCGAATGCGGCGCGCGATGTGTCGGGAGCATCGCTCGGCGTTCACCTGCTGTCCTCGTCATTGTTTATCGGTGCTGCCTTCACGCTCAACGTTGCTGGCGCCGCGCTGTCCGTTCTTTCCGGCACGGCTCACCGGCTGAGCGGACCGACCGTGTTGCACAGAAGCACTCGACGTGACGCGTTCATGGGCCGAGCGCCAACCTCATCGAATCGAGC
>DATHEN010000204.1:0-3843 GCA_035318565.1 Polyangiaceae bacterium | reverse complement strand
CTTCATTCTCTGGGGCTGCAGCGAGCCGACCACACCGCAGGTCGCTTCCCGCGATTCGAACGCAGGAGCCTCAGCGACTCCGATCTCGAGAACCTCTGGGCGCATGCAGCCCGTGCGGGGCGCCGATTCAGTGACGCGAACGCCATCGGGGCGCTTCGGTGATGGCCTCTCGGCGCTCTCGCAGGACGCTAGGGCCAGGAGCAGCAGCGCGAGGACTCGGGTCAAGGATGCGAGGCCCCAGCCCCCCGCATCTGCGGGCTTCGGCTGTCAGAGTCGATCTTCGAATCTCGCATCTCTGCCCCCCGAGATGGCCGGCCTGAGCTGAATCGATCACGGCCGCGGCGTGAGTGTCAGCTCTCTTGAAGGTCGATTCATCGTGGACCACTATGCCGGCCCCGCCCGCCCGGGCTGGAGATCTCGAAACCCCTGGAGAAAGCTTGAGCGACGCGGCCCCGATTCTGGTCTGTGCGGGAACTCGACCCGAGGTGATCAAGCTCTTTCCGGTCTGGCGTGCGCTGCGTGCCGCCCAGCCTGGACGGCCCACTCGCACCGTCGGCGTACGTCAGCAGGCAGCACTGCTCGATCAAACCTTCGCTACGTTGGGGGAGCGCGCTGACATTTCGTTGGAGCGGCCGACAGGCGGCTTCGATTTGCGCGAAATGCTCGCGGGCTTACTGCTCTCCTTGGGCAATCTCATCGAGCAGCAGCGTCCGGCGGCGGTGATCGTGCAGGGGGACACGACGACGGCCTTGGCGGCGGCGCTCGCGGGCTTCTATGCGCGGGTGCCCGTCGTTCACGTCGAAGCGGGCCTGCGAACCTGGACCTTCGACCAGCCGTTTCCCGAGGAGATGCACCGGGCGGTCATCGATCAGTTCGCCGCCCTGTGTCTGGCTCCCACGCCGATGTCTGCGGAAAACCTCACGCGCATGGGAGTGCCGAGCGAACGCATTCACGTCACCGGCAACACCGTGGTGGACGCGCTTCAATACGTCGCGAAACATTTGCCGGCCGAACAGCCGCGCCCAGTGCCGGCCGGTAAGCGGCGGGTGCTCGTCACGTGTCACCGCCGCGAAAACTTCGAAGCGGGCATTCAGGAGATCTGCGATGCCGTGCTGCAGCTCGTGACGGCTCGTCCGGATTTGGATTTCGTGGTCACTCGCCATCCCAATCCGAACGTCGCTCAGTACATCGATCAGAGCCTCGTCGGGCGGGCTTCGATTACCGTGCTCGAGCCGCTGCCGTATCGAGATTTCGTTCATCTGATGCGCGATGCCTGGCTGATTTTGACGGATTCCGGCGGCATCCAGGAAGAGGCGACCGCGCTCGGAAAACCGTTCTTGATCTTGCGCGAGGGTACCGAGCGGCCCGAAGCGATCGGCGCGGGCATGCTCGTCGGGGCCGCCGCATCGGCTATCGTTCAGGCGGTGCTTAAATTGGAAGAAGACACGGCGCAATACGCGGCCATGGCTCGCCCTCGCGATGTGTTCGGCGACGGCCGAGCAGGCGAACGCTCTGCCGAGCTGATCGGTCGCTTGATCGGGTAACGCTGATGAACATCCTGCTCTTGACTCAATATTTCTGGCCGGAAATTGGCGCGCCGCAGGTCATTCATTCGGAGTGGATTCGCCGCCTGACACGGCGCGGGCATCGCGTTCAGGTGGTCACGAGCTTCCCCAATTATCCGGACGGCGTCATTCGAGCCGGCTACCAGCGCCGCCTGTTCATGCGCGAAGAACACGCCGGCGCCGACGTCTACCGCACCGCCACGTACGCCGCGCGCAACGCCGGCTTTGCGCGGCGCTTGATGAACCATCTGTCACTCACGGCGTCATCGTGGTCTGCGTTTCCGTTCGTCGGTCCAATCGACGTGGTGATCACGGAGTATCCGCCGCTATTCACTGCGCTTTCGGGAATCGCCTTCAGCCGCCTGCGTGGCATTCCGCACATCTTGAACGCCGGAGACCTCTGGGTAGAAGTCGCGCTCGAGCTGGGTATTTTGCAGCAGGGGCCGCTGGCCTCGGCGGCATTGGCGGCTTCGACCGCAGTCGAGAAGGCGTCGGCTCGTGTGCTCGTGACATCGAAAGGCTGCATCCAGAAGCTCGCCTCGGTCGGCGTGGATCCGGCCAAGGTCGTTTATCTGCCGAACTCTGTCGATACCGACGCATTTCAACCGGATGAGCAACGCCGGCGGCGGGTGCGCGCCGAATGGAAGTGGGAGGACGAAGTGGTGTGCCTGTATCACGGCACCCATGGTCTCGCTCAGGGTCTGCTGCAGGTGGTCGAAGCGGCGCACCTGCTGCGCGACGACCCTAAGCTTCGCTTCGTGCTCATCGGCAGCGGAGCGGAGAAGGATCTCGTGGTTCGGCGAGTGGCGGAGTTGAAGCTTCAGAACGTCGAGCTCCACCCGCCGCAGCCGTTTTCGAGCATGCCCGGCATCATCGACGCTTCGGACATCGGGCTCGTGCCGCTCAAAGCGATTCCGATGTTCGGCATCACGCTGCCGTCGAAGATGTTCGAGTTCATGTCCATGCAAAAGCCCGTGGCGCTCGCGGTGGATGGCGATGCGCGCGAGATCGTGGAGGGTGGAGGCGCTGGAGTCTTCGCCCCACCCGAGGGCCCCCAGGCCTACGCAGCGGCGATCCGCCGTCTCGCTGGCGATCGGGCGGCTCGAGAAGCCATGGGCGGTCGCGGTCGCGAGCTGGCCGTCGAGCGATATTCGCGCGATCGCTTCGCGAACGATCTCGAACAGACGCTGCTAGCCGCGATTCGTTCGTCCTAGAGTTTGTCGCATTCACCGCACCGGCGCTGCAGCGCGCGTGTGCGACCCGCTCTAATTCAGTCGGCTCAGCGCCACAGCAGCGCGAAGACGTGGGTGTTGAACACGCGCAAAGACTCGAGCAGCGTGGCGGCCCCCCAGGAGCGCGGCGCGATCGCCCGGGCAAGGGGTGGCGCCAAGGTGACCCGGGCCGGATCCACGTGGAAACCAGGAAACAGCTGGCGCAGGTCGCGCAGTGTGAGCTTGCGGACGTTGGGATTTGCGGGGTTGTTGAAAGCGAAGTCGTACGAAACGACGCAGCCACCCCGGCGCATCAAACGGACCATCTCGCGCGCTAGGTTTTGGCGCATCGCATTGTCCAAAATCGACGTGAAAACAGTGCTCTGGAAAACGATGTCGAACGAGCCAGCCGGCCACGGAGTGCTGCACGCGTCCCCCTGGCGCACATCCGTGTCGGGATAGCGACCGCGGCAGGCTTGGACGGACGTTTCGTTCAGGTCGATGCCGTGAAGATGCGAGCGTTCGGCTCCAAATGCCTGAAAACTTGCAAACCAATCGCCCTTGCCGCAGCCGAGCTCCACGATCTGTTTGCCCGCGAGTGGCAGCAAACCATGGCGGTCGAGAAGCCCGCACAGCGCGCGGTCTTGAGACTGCCTGCGCAGCAGGTTAACCGGCCGGTATGGGGCATAGTAGTCCGGAGGAACCGCCTGTGCTCGCCTGGCGTACTCGGCCTCGATTCGAGCGAGCTCCTGTGCGTGCTCCGAATTCAGGGTCATGTGCATTTCCGCAATAGCGGACCCATGCCGAACGGCGCGGGACCCATGCCGAACGGAACTAGGCGACAGGCACCTACTCCGAGTTCGGCATTCATCTCCTGCCGGTATCATTCTTCCGGAATCCCAGCAAGAATGCCCGCGCCACCCAAATCCGCGTCAGGCGCCAAAGCAGCCGCGATGTCGATTCGATCTGGCTGGCGAATAAATGCGTGCTCGCTCGCAACGAATTCCAAACCAGGTGAAGAAGGCGTCCTGCTCGGCGCGACGTCGAGTGACCGCGATCGAAGGCAT
>DATHEN010000203.1:0-8120 GCA_035318565.1 Polyangiaceae bacterium | reverse complement strand
GCCCCGTCAGCTGCGGCGCGGGCGCAGCTCGTGAATGTCCGAACGCGGCGGCTGGCTGCGGGGCGAGCTGCGCGGCGCCGGGTGTAAGCTGCTACTCGGGCTCGAACCGAGGGCTTCATCGCGCGAATCCGTCGGTTCGATCAGGCCGATCGGCAGCTCCGGAGCCAGGCGGTAGAGTGTTCCCGCACGTTCCCCTTCGGCGCGCTCGGTGAGGATCAGCACCGAGCGTCCGAGCAAAGCGCGCAGGCGCGAGATCAGCACGCGAATCCGGTGCTCCGAATCGGCAGATTCGGGACCGGGACCACCCGCAGCTGCCAGCACTTGCTCCCCGGTCAGCCCGCTGTCCGCGCGCCGCAGCATCTGAACGAGCAGGGGCTCGAGCGCACGGTGCCGGCTCAGGCTGATCAGGCGGGTGCCAATCCGGGCTCGGTGAGTGAGCAAGTCAACGGCGAGCGGGTAGCGAGCCGACTCGGACAGCGCTTCTTCGAGTGCCATTTCGCGCACGCCCGAGCGAGTCGTCAGCCAAACCGTCTTCGCCCCGGGTGAGCTCGGCAGAACTTCGGCAGGTTCTTCCTGCTCGCGGCTGGCGGGCACCATGCTCTCGGTCGCGGGCTCGACGGCCAAGCTGCGCAACATGGCGTCGGCGAAGCGCACCGCGCGGCTGTCGGCGCAGGTCAGCGCCAGACGCCAGACACTGGCGTTCAAGCGCCGCTCGGCGAACACGAAACCACTCTCGAGGCCGAAAACGCAGGCCTCTTCAGCGTAGCTCTTGGCGTCTTGCTCGCGGCCGAGCTCGAGCGCGGCACGCGCGCAGCCGAGTAAGGCATCGCCGAGATGGTAATAGCGAGAGTTCCCGAGGATCGGCGTGAGCAGGCGAAGCACCTGCGTGGGCTGATTGCGGGATTCGGCGATGCGCGCGGCTGCGAGCAGCCAGGCGTGCTCGAACACGCGCTCGACGTGGCCCATGCGATTACGGATCGTGTCTGCGGTCTGCAGCGCTTCGTCAGCGGCGCGCAAGCGTCCCACGCGCGCCAACGCGATCGCGCGCTGGGTTGCGATGGCGAACCGCAACATGTCGGGCATCGCCGGATCCATGTGCTCTTCGGCCCGTTCGATGGCGCGCAGAGCGGCATAGGCGCGATCCGCCATGCGCTCGGCGAGCGCCAGCGCATGACATACCTGCGCCACGTACCAAGGTGCGCCGCGCGTTTCGACTGCGGACAGAGCGAGCGCGGTGTGCTGCCGGGCCTCGTCGAAGCGGCCCATCGCGGCCAGCGCGATCGAGCTCCAAGTAACGGCGGTCACGTAGGAGACGCTAGACGGGCGGGCAACGCCGCGCGCGCGCTCGAAAGCTTCGTACGCGGCCTGGGGTCGCGCGAGTTGCATTTGCGCGTAGCCGCTGGTGATCTCGAGTTGTGCTCGCCAGTGACCCGGGGGAAGCTGTGAGGCGGTCTGCGAGGCGTGCGACAAGGCGCGCTGAGCCGCACGCCAGTTGCCGGTCGCCAGCTCGAGCCGTGCCTCGGACAGGAACAGATCGATCAGCTCGGGGGTGGCTCCGCCGCGTCCGTTGTTGACGAGCGCCGACACGCCGCGGCTGAGCAGGCTGCGCGCCTCACTGAACTTGCCTGCAGACGACGCGAACCAGGCACGCTCGTGCAACAGCCGCGCGTAGTCGCGCGGTGTCCATTCGCTCGGTGATTCCGGCAGCTGTTCGAGCAGCGCCAAGGCTTCGTCGAGCCGGCCTGCGGCGCGCAGCGAGTACGCGTGACGCACGGCCAGGGCGGGCGTTCCCGAGTCGAGAGACGACAGCCATTTGCACAGAAAGCCGCTCTCCTCGCAGGCAGCGAGGCGATCGACCGCTTTCGTCACCTGGTCGAGGTTGAGTGCGACGTGCGGCGTCGCGCTGATAGGGCTAGCAAATCCCACGTGAATTGAGAACGAGAATAAGGCCAGGCCGCATTTCAGACAAGCAGGTTTGTCGGATTCATCGGGAGTTTCGTGTCTCGATGTGGTCACTCGGCGAGACGCAGCGCGCGTTGGCCGGCGCGATAAAATGCTTGGCGGGTCGGTGACTCGCGCGCTCGTCCGAGCCCCTCTTGGGCGCGCGGCGCGATCACCAATTTGCCACGGGGCGTCTCGAGGAGCGTGACGAGATGGCGCTGCGCTGCAGCATGCGTCCGCCGCACGCTGCCCGCAAAGCGCCCACGCATGCGGGGGAAAACTCGCGCTCGCGTCCGGCATGGATCACGCATGGTGAGAAGGTCGAAAGGAGACACTATGGCCCTGCAACTCGCACGCATCATGTCGACGGAAGTCGAGGTCCTCGCGCCCGACACGAGCATTCAACAGGCCGCCGAGCGCATGCGCCGGCATGACATCGGCATGCTCCCGGTTTGTGATGGTTCCAAAATTCTAGGGACTGTAACGGATCGGGACATCACGGTCCGAGCCACCGCCGAGGGCAAGGATCCGAAGCAAACCAGCGTTGGCGACGTCATGTCGTCTGGAAACGTCTGTTACTGCTTCGAGGACGACGACGTGAAGGTCGTCGCCAAAACCATGCGCGATCGTCAGATTCGTCGCATGCCGGTGGTCGACCACGAAAAGAATCTCGTAGGCATAGTTTCGCTCGCGGACATCGCGCGACACAGCGACGACCGCACCGCAGGAGACGCGCTCGAGGGCATTTCGCAACCGTCCTGAGCCCGAGCACCGAGAAAAAGGACGATGGCAGCCTCGCAGGCCCGCACTGCTGCGCCGTTTCTGCTGCACCGCTCGAGCTTGCCCGCGCTGAGGGCCGCCGCCGCGGGCTGCGAGGGATGCGATTTGTACCGAGCAGCAACCCAAACCGTGTTCGGCGAAGGTCCAAAATCCGCAGGGCTGGTGCTGATCGGTGAACAGCCGGGGGATCAAGAGGATCGGGCGGGGCGTCCTTTCGTGGGCCCCGCTGGAGGCGTGCTCGATCGCGCGCTCGTCGAGGTGGGCCTCGAGCGCAGCGCCGTGTACGTCACCAACGCCGTCAAACATTTCAGCTTCGAGCCGCGCGGCAAGGCGCGGCTACACAAAAAGCCCAAGCCTGGCGAAGTGCGCGCGTGCCGCCCCTGGCTCGAGGCGGAGCTAGCCGTGATAAAGCCCGGAATGCTCGTTCTGCTCGGATCCACCGCCGCGCAGGCGCTGCTCGGCGCGGCTTTTCGGGTGACCAAACAACGCGGCAAAGTCGTGAGCACACTGCTCGGGATACCCGCGATCGCCACCTGGCATCCGTCCGCAATTCTCCGCGCACCGGATGCTACCGCACGCGAGCGTCTGTTCCGCGAGCTCGTCACCGATCTCTCGAGCGCAGCGCGCGCGGCACGAGCGGCGTGATATCAGCCGTGGAAGATTTTTTCTTTCACGTATGCGAGCAGGGCGAGCGTCGCTTCTCCCAAATCGTCAACGAGTGAGGTCGCGCCGCTGATGCGGCTCGCGTCCACGCTTGCGCGGTCTATGGAAGCGGGGTTCGAAGACTTGTAGAAGGCCTGGTTGCGCTGCAGCTCTTCCAGCTCACGCTGGCGCGCCAGCGCCAGACCGCCCGCTTCCACGAAGGCGAGAATGCGGGGCAGCTCGCCGGCATCGAACCAAATTCCGTGACGGTGACAGATGTCGATGATGACGCCGCTCGTGCGCCCGAAGTTGCGGCGGTTCATCAGCTCGGAACATTCGGGGCATTTCACGTAGCGAAGCGGCTGCTTCAGAGGGTTTTGCGCCACGTGCCGCTGGCGCAAAGTCTCCCCATAGAGCTGGCGTCGTTCGAGGAGCTCGCGCAGGAGCGCATGCTCCACGAATTGCCCTCCACAGCGCCCGCAGTCGTGAAGGCTGCCCGGCCCCGACTGAAATTTCTCGAGAGGTGCAGAGCACGTCGGGCAAACGCAGGAACCCGCGCTGCCCACGGGTTCGAGGCCGAGCTCTCTGCCGCACCCGGAACAATGCAGCGCGTCCGGTACGTTCATTTCGTAGCAGTGAGCGCAGCGCACGGTCGCTACGGGCGCGGAACAGTAGCGGCAGGTCCTGGCGCGCGAGTCCACTTCGCCGCCGCATTCCGAACATTGGTAGCTGCGCGCCTTGTCCATACTCACGGCTTTCCTTTGACGACGCGTCGCCAGCCTGGTTTAGGGCGGCGTTCGGCCGCCTCAGTTTCCCGGACTTTCCGGCTCCCCGCCAGGCTTCCGAGGGCAAGCGGCAGCGCTGAGCTATAATCTCGGGTCCCGCGTTTTCGCTTGACGTTCCGAAGAACCTTCGCACTCGACTCCGCTCCCCGGCGCCGCAATGCCGTTGAGGGTGCCCGGCAGCGGAGGTATATGCCGCGAGTTCGCGAGCCCTGTTCTGGAGCAATCGATGCCTAAAAAAGACTCTGCATGGATCATGAGAACGTATTCGGGGCACTCGAGTCCGAAAGCGTCGAACGACCTCTACCGGCAGAACCTCGCCAAGGGACAGACGGGCCTGAGCGTCGCTTTCGACTTGCCCACGCAAACTGGGTACGACTCGGACCACGTGCTCGCGCGCGGTGAGGTGGGTCGAACGGGCGTACCGATCGGCCATCTCCGCGACATGCGTGAGCTGTTCGACGGCATCGAGCTCGAGCGCATGAACACGTCGATGACCATCAACGCCACCGCGGCGTGGCTCTTGGCGCTCTACATTGCCGTCGCCGAGGAGCAGGGCGCTGACGTGCGTAAGCTGCGCGGTACGACGCAGAACGACATCATCAAGGAGTACCTGTCGCGCGGGACGTACGTCTTCCCCCCCGCCCCGAGTCTGCGCCTGATTGCGGACACGATTCTCTACACGGTGCGCAACGTGCCGGAGTGGAACGCGACCAATATTTGCAGCTATCACCTGCAAGAGGCCGGAGCCACGCCCGAGCAAGAAGTGGCCTACGCGCTGTGCACGGCGATCGCCGTGCTGGACACGGTGCGCGAGCGCGGCATCGAGCAGAGCGAGCTCGATCAGGTATTCGGGCGCCTCAGCTTCTTCGTCAACTCGAGCATTCGTTTCATCGAGGAGGTTTGCAAACAGCGCGCTTTCGTAAAGCTCTGGGATCGGCTGGGGACCGAACGCTACGGCGTCAAGGACGCCAAGCTGCGGCGCTTTCGTTACGGCGTGCAGGTGAACTCACTGGGCCTCACGGAAGCGCAGCCGGAAAACAACATCGTGCGCATTGCGTTCGAGACGCTCGGCGTGTCGCTCAGCAAGAACGCCCGCGCGCGCGCCATCCAGCTGCCGGCGTGGAACGAGGCGCTCGGCCTACCGCGGCCCTGGGATCAGCAGCTCTCGCTCCGCACTCAGCAGATCCTGGCGCTCGAAACCGATTTGCTCGAGTACCCCGACATCTTCGACGGCTCGCTCGTGATCGAACGCCGCACGAACGAAATTGCAGACGCAGCCTGGGCCGAGGTGGAGGCCGTGCTCGCGCGCGGTGGCGCGGTTGCCGCGGTGGAAAGCGGCTACATCAAGGAGCAGCTGGTGAGCGCCAACGCCGCGCGCATCGCGGCCATCGAGGCCGGCGAGCAGATCGTGGTCGGCGTCAACAAATTCAAGGAGACTGCGCCGAGTCCGCTTCTGTCCGACAAGGGCGCGGATGCCATCTTGCGTCTCGATCCGCACGCCGAGCGCGAGCAGGTCGAAGCCCTGAAGCGCTTTCGCGAGGGCCGCGACGCGAGCGCGGTGAAACACGCTCTGGCTGAGCTCGCGCGAGCGGCGGAAACGGGTGAAAATCTGATGGCCGCCTCGATCGCGGCGGCCAAGGTGGGGGTGACAACCGGTGAATGGGGCGACACGCTGCGCCGCGTATTCGGGGAGTACCGAGCGCCCACGGGCGTGGCCGGCGCACGCACGCCCGAAACACAATCTGACAAGCTCGAGCTGCTGCGCAAGAAGGTCGGCGAGTTGACGCGTGAGCTCGGACGCCGTCCCAAGCTGCTGGTGGGCAAACCCGGCCTCGACGGACATTCGAACGGTGCGGAGCAGATTGCGCTGCGCGCCCGCGACGCTGGCTTCGAGGTCGTATACGAAGGCATCCGCGCGACGCCGCAGCAGCTGGCACGCGCCGCGGCGGACGAAGGCGTACATCTCGTGGGCTTGAGCGTGCTGAGCGGCGCGCATCTGGAGCTCGTGCGCGACGTGCTCGCGCGTTTGAAGGAGCAGGGGCTCGGTGATTTGCCAGTGGTGGCAGGCGGCATCATTCCCGAGGTGGACGCCGCGGCGTTGCGCGAAGCCGGGGTGCGCGCCGTGTACACACCCAAAGACTACGAGATCAGCCGCATCCTGGACGAGCTCATCGGATTCGTGCGTCAGGCCCACGCGTGAAAGCGCCGCTCGACGTGCCCGAGCTGGCTCGGCGCGTCCTCGCGCACGAGCCGGCGGCGGTGGCGCGCGCGATTTCCGTCGTCGAAGATCGCCGCGCCGCGGCCGAACCGCGCATCGTGGAGCTCCTGTGCGCGCTCGGTAAGGCGCCGCGCGAGCGCTGCCACCGGGTCGGAATCACGGGTCCGCCCGGAGTCGGCAAGAGCTCGCTGGTGTCGGCGCTGGTTCGGAGCGCGCGCCGTGCGGGGCGCAGCGTAGGTGTGCTGGCCGTCGATCCTTCGAGCCCGCGCAGCGGCGGAGCATTGCTCGGTGACCGGGCGCGCATCGAGCTCGATCCGGACGACACGGCGCTGTTCGTGCGCTCGATGGCTTCCGGCGGTGACCTCGGAGGCCTCTCGCGCGCGGCGGGTGCGGCCGTGGACGTGCTCAGCGCCGCGTTCGAGCTGGTGGTCGTCGAGACGACCGGGGTAGGGCAGAGTGAGACCGACGTCGAGCATGTGACCGACAGCGTGCTGCTGGTGATTCAGCCGGCGTCGGGCGACATGCTGCAGTTTCTCAAAGCCGGCATTATCGAGGTGCCTGACGTGTTCGTCATCAACAAGGCGGACCTCGGAGCCGTGGCGGAGCGAGCCGGCGCGGAGCTGCGGGCCGCGCTTACAGCCGTCTATGCGGGCTACAAGCCGCGCTGGATGCCGCCGATCCTGCACACCAGCGCCACCGCTGGGCGCGGCATCGAAGAGCTGCTCGCCGCCGCGGATGCACACCGCCTCGCTCTGGAGGAGAGCGGCGAGCTCGCGGCGCGCCGGACCCGCTCCGCCGCGGCGTGGGCACTACGACTATTTCTGCAGCGTTACGGCGAGTTCGGCGTCGAGCAGGCGGGCGGCTCGAGCGCGCTGCTCCAGCAGTTCTCGAGCTGGGTGACCGGCGGGGCCACGGCAGTCGAAGTCGTCGCGCGAGCGCGGCCGCGCGTTGCTGGCCCCTAGCTTATGCGTTAAAAGTCGAAGCTTACGCGCATGCGCCTTTCTCGAGAACGACTGGAAGACCTGCGGGACAAGCTCCAGAGGCGCGGCCGGCGGCCCTCGATGCTGTTCCCTGCGGGGCGTCCCGATCTCGCCGAGGCTATCGAGATCATGCAGCAGTATGGCGCGATGTGTGAAGCGCTGTACCTGATGATGGCCGCCGATCGCCGGGTCCTGAACGTCGAACGCGAGGTGATGCGCGGAGCACTGGACGTGCTCTCGAATGGCCTCGTGCGCACGGCTCACATGGAGGCGATGATCGACGCAGCTGCGCGCCGTGCCGCCGAAGAGGGCGAGGATCAGCGTTTACAGAAGGTCATCGACGTCCTGGCTGCGGACCCGGTTCGAGCCGAGACGACACTGGTCCTGGCAGCGGCCGTGGCCGCCGCAGACAAC
This sequence comes from Polyangiaceae bacterium, assembly GCA_035318565.1. Classification (GTDB taxonomy): domain Bacteria; phylum Myxococcota_A; class Polyangia; order Polyangiales; family Polyangiaceae; genus DATDJP01. The sequence goes on along the minus strand of DATHEN010000203.1, from coordinate 360 downwards.
CGCATCACCCCCGAGGAACAGCGCGTGTTTCAGGTGCTGGCCGAGGGGCTGAACATCGGCGATGAACGCGTGAGCTCGCTACTCGACGAGCTGAGCCAGTCCGTGGCTGGCTAGTCAGAGGCTCAAGTAGCTGTTTTTGCCGGCGTCTTCGGCTTGGCCGCTTCCGCGTTCTCGCGGGCGCGCTTGAGCTCCCACTCTTGGTTCTTCTTGGCGCGGCGCTTTCGCTCGCGGCGACGAGCGCGTGGGTCTTGGGGTGTTCCCATGGCGAGCGCCTCATTAGCGCACATCGTCGGGGTTGTCGCGGATAATCCTCGCAAATCGGCGATGTGCCGCCGAGCAGGTCGTTTACCGAGTCCTCGA
>DATHEN010000202.1:0-10337 GCA_035318565.1 Polyangiaceae bacterium | reverse complement strand
AACGACGGTGCGCACTTCCCCGGCGAGGCGGCGGCCGAGGGCCAGCTCCGCCTGCAGCAAGAGCGGCAGGTTGGCGTTCAAGGTCGCGATCAAACGGCCCACCATTTCGGTGTTCTGCGAAGCGCTGACCTGCACCTGGGCGCTCGAGCACTGCGCCCGGAAGCTCGCGCGCGCGCTGCAACTCGCGTTGCATTCGGCATCGGCGCTCGGAGGCCGTACATAGCCCTCGCAGCGCGGCGCCTGCCAGTGGCCCTCACAGCGCGCGTGACAAGTCGCGTCGCAGCCGCCGTTGCAGGTGCCGTTGCACGCGCCGACACAGCGCCCCTGCGCGTCGGTTGCCGAACATTGTCCCTGACATTCGCCGTTGCAACGGCCTTCACACTGGCCCACGCAGCGGCCCTGGCAAAAGCCGGAAAGGCGTGCCGGTTCGCACTGCGCGACGATCTCCCCGGGATCCACGGCCACGTCACAGCGACCTTGGCACTGAGCTTTCGCCTGAAGGTCTGCCTGGCACTGCGGGGGCGTGGCCTGCGCGCGGACTTGAACGCCTTCGCGCAAAATGGCGTCGATGCGCGCCGAGAGTGCCGCGCAGGCCACTTGCGCCGCCGCGCCGGGTTCGTCGCTCCGCGGCTGCATCTCTGGATCGGGAATGCCGAGGTCGCGTCCCATGCGACGGCAGGACTCCGTGATCATGTTCTCCATCTGAATGGAGAGCTCCACGAGGTCTTTGCTGGCGGCCACGAACGCAGCAACCTTCGCGCTCGCGCGCGCGTTGGCGCTGTAACTCATACCGAGCGGATCACCCGGCCCCGTGAGCTGCGGGCAGGCCGCGCCGAAAACGCCGTACTTGCCGGCGCCAGCGCAGCTCGAAACCAAGAGCGAGCTCGAAATCAGCCAGAAAGACAACGATAATAGCCTGCGTTTTTGCATAGATCGAGCAAGTTACGACCGGGGGTACAAAGCCGCAAGCACCGCGCCGTGATTGAGCGCATTGCTCGACGGCGCTAGATCACGCGCGTGAACTTTTTCGGGCACGCGGCACTGGCGTACTACGAACACGACGACAGCGCGTTCGTGCTCGGCTCAATGCTGCCCGATTTCGCGAACATGATCCGAGCGCGGCCGCCGCGAGCCGAACACGAGCAGCTCACGCGCGGGATTGCGTATCATCATGCAACGGACGAAGCGTTTCACGGCACGCGCGTATTTCGCCGTCTATGTCAGGAGTCCTTCGAAAACCTGGAAGGAAGCGGCGTAAGGCGCGGCACGGCGCGCGCAGTCGCACACGTCGGCGTAGAGCTGCTGCTCGACACGGTGCTCGCCCGGGACGCCCGGGCTTGCGCGGCGTACACGGGCGCACTCGCGCAAACTCCCGAGCCTCGGCTGGGCAGACACCTGTGCTGGCAGAGTGCCGAGGAACGCGAGCGCTTCGCGCACTTGTGCGGCGCGCTCGCGCGGCGTGGCATCGATCCTCCCGACGCGCGTCTGGAAGCCCTGGTCTGGCGCTTGTCGCGAGCCCTGGCGGGGCGCAGTCGGCTCGAGCTTCATGCCGACGACGAACAGCGCGTGCTCCGCTGGGCGAAGCTCGCAGAGATCCAGGTCGAGCAGCAGGCGGCCGAATTACTTCGCGAAGTGCGCGAAAGCCTGCAAGCGCAAGCGGCCTCTCGCTCGAGCCCATCTCATGAATGAGATGGGTGCTCGTCGTGACTGTTCATCGAGGGGCTTTGCCCCTCGCCCCACCCGAATGAATCGGAATGAATCGGTTTGGGGCCCCACTCCCCAGTTTGGGGCCCCGGCTCCAAACGATTGATGAAACGGCTTCTAGCCTGAGCGAATGCGTATAAACTCCGTGCCGGGACTTTGAAGCGCCTTCTTCTGACTCTCCTGGTGCTGAGCGCGGCGTGCCTGTTTTCGAGCGCGGCGCCAGCGCAGATCAAACGCCCGGGAGCGCATCCGCGCTACTCGCTCGAGATCGAGCCGCACGTAGTGCTGCAATGGGAGCACGAGGTCTGGAACGATGCCGGCCTCGGACCGGGCGTACGTTTCAATATTCCGTTTTTGGACAACGGGCCCATCGATCGCATCAACAACAACATGGCGATCGGCTTCGGCGTCGATTGGGCGCACTTCGGTGACGACTGCGACCATTTCGGGGGGCCGTTTCCTGGGCAGCCCGTCGAGTCCGATTGCAGTGGTGACGTGTTCGTTCTGCCCGTCACCCTACAGTGGAACTTCTTCATCACGCCGCGTATCTGGGTGTTCGGTGAGCCGGGACTGGCGATCGGACACTCGCGCTGGCGGGTGTCGTACCGCTACGCGTGCGGACCTCAGGGTTGCCCGTGCGCGCCGGGTGAATGTGACGGCGAAGTCGACGACACCGACACCGATCTCTGGTTCGTGTTCTGGGGCGGTGCGCGCTTTCTGCTCAGCGACCGCGTGTCGTTCACGGCCCGCATCGGCACGCCCTACGTATCCCTCGGCGCATCCTTCCTGATGTGAGCCCCTGCCGGGGTATCCGGGACGACGCGCAAATTCGCTGGCCGCGCCCTCACGGTCCAAGCATGAGGAAGCCGCGGAAATTGGTCCGCTTGACTGACTGGTTTAACCATCTCATATTGGTTAAACCAATTGGGCCGGTCCCGACCGCCCGAAAGGTGCCTCATGGATGAGCAGCCGCAGGCCAGCAACATCGCGTCGACCATCTTCGCCGACCTTCGCAAGCAGATCTTGCATGGAGAGTTGTCGGCTGGAGAGCGGCTTCCGGGCGAGCGCGAGCTGGCCAGCAAGTACGGCACCAATCGCAACACGCTGCGCGAAGCAGTGCGCAAGCTCGAACAGGCGCGCCTCGTGACCGTGCGGCACGGGCAGGGCGTGACGGTCGCTGACTTTCGTCGCACCGGTACCATGGAGCTGCTCTCACCTTTCTTGGAGTCGCCGCGCGACCTGTCCGAGGTCGCGCACATGCTCGAAGACATCCTGCCGGCGCGCCTGCTCGTCATCGAGTTCGCGACGCGTCTGGCGATCCGCCGCGCCGATCGCAACGACTGCAGTCGCCTCTCGGACATCACCGACTTGCTCATCGCCGCCTTCGATCGCGGCGACCCGGTCGTGATCGCACACGGTTTTCATCGCTGGCTCGATGCGCTGATCGACGCGGGTCATTCGGTCGCGATTCGTTGGATCGCCAATCCGTTCTTGGAAGCGTACCGCGACTTGATGGATCGCTTTCCCGCCCTCTGGGTGCTCGAGCCGAGCTTTCCCGCGCACCTGCGCGGTTTCATTGCCGCGCTCGAGTCGGGCGACGAAGAAAGCGCGATTGAAGTGACGCGCGCGTACTACCGGCGCGTCGACTCCGCGCTCATGACTTCGCTCGGCCCCGCCCTGGCAGCGCACGCGGCTGCGGCCGCGCTGGCTCGCGCCAACGGCGCTGGCGGGACAGACGACTCCCCCTCGGGTAAGCCCAATCATTCGGGCAACTCGGAACGCAAGCGTACTCAACGAGGTGCACCCCCATGAACTCTCCCGTGCTGCCGGATCGCAAGGACAAGTGGCGGAAGCGTTTCAAGAAACCCTTCAAGCTTCGCGTCCTCGGCAGCACGCAGCCGGCGCGCCATCCGCAGGATGGCTGGAAGAACGCCGATCCTTATCCCATGGGCAGCTGGGCGCGCGGTGCGTTTCGCGCCCTCATCTTGGCCGTGTGCCCGCCCTCGCCCGCGCCGCATCTGCCGGACGTCGTCGATCGCATCGAGCTGCACGTACGCCGGCTGATGCGCTACATGCACCCGCTGGCGGCGCGCGCGCTGTGGATCGCGATTTTCATTCTGGACTGGGCGCCTCGCTTCGCGTTCTTCAGCCGCCACCGGCTGCAGGGGCTGACGGCCGAGGAAGGCTCGCTGTTCCTCTCGCGCCTTGGAGCGACCCGCCTGCATCTGCTTCGCACGCTGCTCACCGGCATCCGCGGCGCGATCCTGAGCGCCTACTTCGATCAGGACGAGGTGCACCGCGCCCTCGGCTACGCACCCCTGCCCTTCATTTCCGAGCGCCGCGAACTACGCGCCCAGCTCATCGATCAAGCTGCCCGAAAGAGGCCGGCATGATCCTCTCCTTCGACGACTACGCAGACGAAGACCGCTTCGACGCCGACATCGTTGTCGTGGGAACGGGCGCGGGTGGAGGCGTGGCCGGTACCGAGCTCGCCGAAGCCGGCTACGACGTGCTCTTCGTGGAGGAGGGCGCGTACCACCAGACCGACAGCTTCAATCCCTACACGACGGAGAGCGTTCCACGCTTGTACAGGGACGCCAGCGCGACGTTGATCTTCGGCACGCCGCCGATCGCCTACGTCGAGGGCCGCTGCGTCGGCGGCAGCACCGTCATCAACGGTGGCATGGCGTACCGCACGCCCGAGCGCGTGCTCGCCGAGTGGCAGAAGCTCACCGGCTCGCCGGACCTCGGACCGAAGGCGATGGAACCGCTCTTCGAATCCGTGGAGGCGCGCGTGCACGCCTCCCACCAGCTCGACATGAGCATCGGCGAAGACAACCGCATCATGATGCGCGGCGCGGAAAAGATGGGCTGGCACTACACGCAGAACCGCCGCAACCAGGAGACCTGCGTGGGAGCGAACAACTGTTCGCTCGGCTGCCCCACGGGAGCCAAGCAATCCACGCTCGTCAGCTACCTGCCGCGCGCCTTCGAAAACGGCGCGCGCTGCCTGACCGAGTTGCGCGTGGAACGCCTGATCATCGAAGGCGGACGCTGCGTCGGCGTCCTGGCGAGCGCCATCGATCCGCTGACGCGCAAGGCCCGCCGGCACATCGAGGTGCGCGGTCGCGCGGTGATCATCGCCTGCGGCGCCGTGCAGACTCCATTTTTATTGAAGCGGCACCGGCTGGGACGCCCGAGCGGTCAGCTCGGCAAAAACTTTCTGTGTCACCCGAACGCGAAGGTGCTCGCCGTGTACCCCGACGAGGTAGAGGGCTGGAAAGGCGTCAGCCAGAACACGCAAATTCGCGAGTTTCACGAAGAAGGCATCTTGATGGCCGAAAACTTCGTCGCGCCGAGCATCCTCGCGGCGTACTTACCCGTGCACGGTCGCGCCGCGTGGGAGCTGATGCAACGCTACAACCAGATGGTGCTGTCCGGAGTGCTGGTGGAAGACTCGAGCTCGGGCACGGTGTCACGTAGCGTATTCGGCATGCCGGTGGTCCGCTACGACATCACCCCGCTCGATCATGCGCGCTTCTTGAAGGGCATCAAATTGCTCTCGCAAATGCATTTCGCGATGGGCGCGGAGTTCGTCATCTTGCCGTTCTTCAATCAACACGTGGCCCACTCGGTGGACGAGCTCTCGCGCATCGACGACTTGCAGCGCGATCCCGGTTCGCTCGAGCTCTTCACGCCCCATTTGATGGGTACGGCGCGCATGGGCTCCCGCCCCGAGGACTCCGTGGTAAATCTCTCGGGCGAGCTCTGGGACCTTCCGGGTTGCTATGTTGCGGATGCGAGCCTGTTCCCCACCGCCATCGGTGTGAACCCGCAGATCACGATCATGGCGCTGGCCACGCGTATTGCGCAGCGCCTCGAGCTCGTGCGTGTAGCGGCCTGATCCCGTGTCCACGGTCTTGATTGCAGGGTGCGGCTACGTGGGCACGGCGCTCGGCGGGCTGCTCGCCGAGCAGGGGCATCGCGTGTTCGGCGTGCGCCGGAATGCCAGCGCCTTGCCGCCGCCAATCTCGGGCCTGAGCGTCGATTTACGGGACCGCGCGGCGCTCGAAAGCGTACCCCGCGGAATCGAATACGTGTTCTACGCGGCAGCGCCGGACAGCTCGAGCGACGCCACGTACCGCGACACGTACGTAACGGGTCTAACGAATCTACTCGATGCGGCGCAAGCGCAGCGCTGGCCGCTCCGGCGCGTGTTCTTCACTTCCAGCACCGCCGTGTACGCGCAACAGGACGGCGAGTGGGTGGACGAGGACTCGGAGACGGCGGCCGTTCGCTACTCCGGGGCACGCATGCTCGAAGCCGAGCAGGTGCTGTTCGAGAGCGCGCTCCCGGCAACGAGCGTGCGCTTCGGAGGTATTTACGGTCCGGGTCGCACCCGGCTTCTCGAACGCGTGCAGCGCGGCGTCGCGACGTACGAGCCGGGCGCGCCCGCGTTCACGAATCGCATCCACCGGGACGACTGCGCGCGGGTGCTCTGGCATCTCATGTCACTCTCATCCCCCGAGCGCGTATACCTCGCCGTGGACGACGAGCCCGTGGACCTGGAAACGTTGCTCAAGGAGCTGGCGCGCGCGCTCGGTGCGCCGGAGCCGAAACCGGCGTCCGATTCGAAGGAAGCCAGCGGCCGGCGCTCGAGCGGCAACAAGCGTTGCCGCAACGCGCGGCTCCGGCAAAGCGGCTACTCTTTCGAGTATCCGACGTTCCGGGAGGGTTACGCCGAGCTCGCCAGGAGCCTGCTCGCGGGCACGTAGTGATCCGGCAACTCACCCGTGCGGGAGAGCTCGAGCTCCGCGCGCTGCATCCAGCCACGCACCGGCTTGGGTGCGGAGCGAATGCGCTCGATGTCGTCGGCCGGCAACGGCACGCTCGACTTGGTGGCCCAGAGTAGCGTAGGTCCCCGCGCGGGCTGCCGCGCAGACGCTAGCAGCGCGGCCGCGGACTTGGCGCTGTACGTCGTGTCCAGCTCGTGTCCCGCGTGCTCGCGCCACAAGCCCATGGCGCGCCGGCCCTCGGGCGTGGCTTCGCCGTAGCCTCGGCCCAAAAACGCTCCGCTCACTTCGAAGTGCCGCCCCAGCTCCGCGCGGCTCAAACGAAGTTCGGGATCTCTACAGAGCCGAGCCAAGAGCTCCGAAGTTCGCAGCGCCAGGCCGACGATGCGCGCCTTGCTCGTCACGGGCCATGGCGTGACGCGCACGCTCAAGAGCTCGGGCGGGCACGGCTTGCCATGCGCATCGCGAAATCCGACGCCCAGGCGCGCCGCGTGCGCGAATCCCACGAGCAGCCCGGCCGACGTGCACGTGGAGCCGACGCCGATGATCACGCGCTCGGGCCGTGGCATCACCCCCGCGTCGATCTGCTGGCCGAGCTCGAGAGCCGCGGACACGTAACCGAGCGCGCCGAGCGGCGTCGCGCCGCCCGGTACCATGATGTACGCCTTGCGCTGGGCAAACCGCTCCTGAAGCGACGTGTAGCCGATGCCGAACGGCAGAAGCGACCAATGCGCGAGTGCGCGAAAGCGAGCACTGCTGCTGAGCACGGCGCGCAAATTCTCCAAAGCCGCCCACGAGCGCGGCTGCGGAAAAAGAACGACTCCTGATTCGAGACCAAGCCGCGGCGCGTGCAGCGCCGTGGCCACTGCGTGATTCGAACCGAACGCGCCCGTAGCAAACACGCGCGTTGCGCCTCGAGCCTGCGCCGTACCAAGCAGGACCTCCAGCGTGCGCACCTTGTTTCCGCCGTACAGCGGTGAGCTCAGATCATCTCGCTTTTCGAAGAGCTCGAGCTCGGGGGCGCCGAGGGCCCGGCCGAGCTCGCGGAGCGGCGCCACCGGCGTGGGAAACTCGCCGAGCGCGGCCCAAGCGAGCTCGCTCGAAAGCCGAGGCCAGAGCTGAAAGAGTGCGCGAGAGAGGGTTATCGGAACTCGGCCTTTCCTGCACGGCAGCGCCGCGTCTCGAGCAGCGCCGCCGGTTTTACTTTACGCAGCTTGCCATCGCTCGAAAAAAGTGGCGAGCTTCGAACACTTCACGCGCTCTCTCGATGCCGCCGAATGATCGCGCACGCTCCACGCTCCTCTTCTCTCCTGCGCCCGCGCCGCGTCCGTTACTGGGCTTCGTCTCTGGTCGCCGGCGCGCTCGCGTGGCTGGGGCCGTTACCGCGCGCAGCGGCCGAAGAAGGCCAGTGGCTCCCCGAGCAGATCGTCGACCTCGACCGCACACAACTCGCGAGCCGCGGGCTCGAGCTCGAACCCAAGGATCTCTGGAGCGATGGCGGCGGGCTGCTGCGCGCGGCCGTCAGCTTGTCCGGGTGTTCCGCCGCGTTCGTGTCGAAGGCGGGCCTCGTCGTCACGAATCACCATTGTGCGTATCGTGCCATTCAGGCGCAGAGCGCACCCGAGAAAGACCTGCTCAAGAACGGCTTCATGGCCAAGAAGCGCGGCGACGAGCTCGAGGCCAAGGGCTACACCCTGAACGTCATCGAGGGGATCGACGACGTCACGCGCGAGGTGCTCGCCGGCGCGGCCTCCGCCCCTGACGATCGCACGCGCTGGGTCAACATCGAACGCGCTCAGAAACGGCTCTCCGTCGAGTGCGAGAAGAAGCACCCGGGCCTGCGCTGCGACGTGACCAGCCTGTATCTCGGGTCGCAATTCCGGCTGACTAGAAAACGCGAGCTCACGGATATCCGGCTCGTCTACGCGCCCGCCAGCGCCGTCGGCAATTTCGGCGGCGACGTGGACAACTGGATGTGGCCGCGGCACACGGGCGATTTCGCGCTGCTGCGAGCGTACGCGGCGAGCGGCGGAAAGCCAGCGCCGTTCTCCACGAAGAACGTCCCTTACCAGCCGGCCGCGTGGCTCGAGATCGGCCACGAAGGCGTTGGACCGGGCGATTTCGTGGCCGTTCTCGGTTACCCCGGAGTGACGCGTCGTTACCTGCCGAGCGCCGCGATGGAGGGCTACGTCCAGCAAACGCTGCCGGCCAGTGTCGAGCTGTATCAGGACTGGATCGACGCGCTCGATCGCATCGCGCAGCGGAGCGCGGTAGATGCGCTGCGTCTGGCGGCACAGCGCAAGAGTCTCGCGAACCGGCTCAAAAGCGCCCAGGGCGCGCTCGAAGGCCTCGCGCGCATGAACCTGGTCGACAAACGCAAAGCGCAGGAGCGGCGCATGACCGAGCTCGCCAAGCGCCCGGAGCACGCCGCGCACGCCCCCGCGCTCGCCCAGCTGACGAACCTGGCGAAGAACCAGCGGGAACGCGCCGCGCGCGAGTTCCTGCTGGACCAGCTGAGCAATGGCCCGCCGCTCCTGGCGCTGGGCATCGACTTGGTGCGGCGTGCGCGCGAAAGACGCAAGCCGGAGCTCGAACGAGAGCTGCCGTACATGGAGAGAAACGCCACGCTCTTGTGGAAGTCTCTCGAGCGACGCCAGCGCGACTTCGTGCCGGAGGCCGAAGCCGAGCTCCTCGCTGCGCTGGTTCAGCGAGCGCACGCCTTACCCGAGCCGCAACGGCTAGCAGCTTTCGAGCGTTTGCAGAGCGGCCAGCCGACGCGGGAGCAACAGGTTCTGGGCCTCGCACAGCGCATCCGCAGCTCGCGGCTTCGCGACGCCGAATACGTGCGCCGCGTCTTCGACGCAGCCAGCTTGAGCGACGCAGATCTGGCCGACCCGTTGCTCGCGCTGGCCTCCGAGCTGAGCGACGCGCTCGACGAGCTCGATGCTCAACGAAAAGCGGAACGCGGCCTCGAGGCACGCCTCGCTCCCGGCTACTTCGCACTCTGGAAGGCGATGCGCGGCGGCGCGTCGTATCCCGACGCCAATGGAACGTTGCGCTTCAGCTATGCGCGCGTCATCGGCTACGAACCCCAGGACGGCCTGCTGGCGCGGCCGCAAACCACGCTGCGAGGCGCGTTGCGAAAGCACACCGGCGTCGCTCCCTTCGACTTGCCGAAGACGCTGCGCGATCGCGCGCCAGCGGCCCGGACCAGCTATTGGACGGACGCGCAACTCGATGACGTTCCGGTTTGCTTCTTGTCGAACGCCGACACCAGCGGAGGCAATTCCGGCAGTCCCGTCATCAACGGCAAGGGACAGCTCGTGGGGTTGAACTTCGACCGGGTTTGGGAAAATGTGGCGGGCGACTTCGCGTACAGCCCGGAGCGATCGCGAAACATCTCCGTGGACGTGCGCTACATGTTGTGGCTGCTCGATCGCGTGGAGAACGCGGGCCACCTCCTGAACGAGCTCGGCCTGGCCGGGTACCGCGCCGAAGCGCGCAAGCACGATCGCGCCGGGGCCCAGCGCCTCGCGAAGCACGCACCGGAGACGCCGGACGGCGAAACGGAGGACGAAGGCCGCTGCTCGTGTCGCTTCGCCGGAGCGCGCCCACGGCCCGCCGCGGGATGGCTCGTTGCCACGCTCGTGGCCTGTGCTTTCGGTTTCGGACAGGCTCGCCGCTTGCACCGCGCGAAGCGGTCGCTACGTTGCTGAGCGCAGCATGACGTACGTATTCGACCAACGCGAAGCGCTCGACGTCACCGTCCGACGCATCGCTCGCGAAGAGCTGGAGGCGGCCATCGGCAATCTGCACGGCGACGAGAGCGACCGCGACACG
>DATHEN010000201.1:0-6754 GCA_035318565.1 Polyangiaceae bacterium | reverse complement strand
CCCTGGGCTTGCTGCCGGTGTTCGTGGGCTACCAGTACGCTTCACCGTGGTTCCTCGGTCTGTTCGGGTTCGGCATGCTCGCGGCCGCGATCAACTTCGCCCCCGGCGTGGACTACGGTCCGGCGCAGCCGGCGGGCTGGGAAAAGCTGGCGCTCGCCTTGGCGCTCGTGGTCGCCGCGCTGACCGGCGCCAAGATCCCCGCGCTCGACTCGCCCCACCCGCTGATCGATACCGTGCTCGGCCTGGCCACGGCTGCGTTCCTGATCGCTGCGACGCGCAGGCTTCAGCTCGGCCAGCGGCCTAGCTTCGTCGCGCGTCTGTTCGAGCACCCGATCTCGATGAAGCTCGGCCTGTTCTCGTACAGCATCTACCTGGTGCACTGCCCGGTGCTCAGAGCGCTGAACCTTCCGCTCAGGAACAACCACGTCGCGGCCATACCGAGCTTCGTCGTGCTGCTGCTGGTCGCGCTGCCGGCGGCCTTGCTCGTTTCCTACGTCTTCCACCGCATCTTCGAGCGCCCGTTCATGAGCCTGAGTGCCAGCCAGTTCGGCCCCGCCTCGCAGCTGCCCGACTCGACCGGCAAGCAGCTGAACTCGGCCTCTTCGAACTAGCGCACTAGCGCACGCACTAGCGCAGGATTCCAGGGCGGTCGTCGAGCGCGAGCAAGAACGCCACCAGCGCGGTGATGCGCTCGCCGCCGGGGAAGTCGTCGACCCAGTACTCGTGGCCCTTGCCGGTCATGCCGAGCTTGGCGACCGGCAGCAGCGCCGGCTGACAGGGCGCGGGCTCGCGCGGATCGGCGCAGCGCCCAATCACCGGCACGCGCGGCATCTGGTTCTCGCGCAGCACCACCACGCGCTCGCTCTTGAGCAGCAAGGCCTGCAGGCTCAGCGCCGCGTTGGCGCGCAGATACCTGGCGGGCTCGCGCTCCTGGATCTCGAGGATCCCGCCCATGCCGTAGATCTTGTCGTAAGGCGCGCGGCGCAGCAGCTCCTTGAGCTGGTCTTCGGCCGGGTTGGCCTCGGGGCGCAGCGCGACCGCCACGCCGCCGTCGTGCAGGTACGGCGCCGTGTCCCACAGGTTGCGCAGGGTAAACGTCTTGTAGCCGGCGGCCTTGTTGCCGAAGAAGCCCTTGGCGAAGTCGCCACGCTCGGTCGCGCGACCGGTCGCCGGATCGAAGTCGGGCGCGACGAAGCGCTGCAGCGGACGCGTGCCGACCGAGCGATCGGGCTGGGTCTTGATCCGTTCGAGCCGCTTGATCGTGTTGTCGGTGAAGAAGGGACCGCGGTGGCAGTCGGCGCAGCCTTCTTCCTGGAACACCTGGTAGCCCCTGCGCACCTCGCTCCACGCGCCGGCCAGCAGCCGCGAGGTATTGGGCGGCGGCTGTGCCCAGTCGAGCATGAGCGAGACCGCGTCGCTCACGAGCTCGTCCTTGTTCAGCTGCGGGTAGCGCGCCTTGAGCGCGTCGTAGCCGATCTCCTGCAGCACGGCCGCCGGCGTCCGCACGCGTGTGCCGAGCAGCGCCAGCACCGGTCCGCGCTCGGCGGCGTCGCCCGGATAGTCGCTGTACTTGCGGATGCGCTTGCCCTGCACGTTGGCGCGGTGGTTCAGGATGTTATTGGGGATGATCCCGCCAGGCCCCTCCATCACCACCACCGCGTTGGGGTCGAGCATGCCGGGCACGCCGTCCGACGTGCCGAGGATGTCGGCCTTGAGCAGCGCGAGCTGCTTGGGATCGTGCAGCACGGCCGGCGAATAGCGCACCATGATGTCGGCGAAGCGCTCCGACGTGAGCAGCTCGTAGACGCTGCGCGGCTCCCAGAACAGGAACTTCTGCTGCTGCTGCGCGCGGTCGCTGGCCAGCCCGATCAGCCCGGTGAAGTCGAGCGCGCCGGTCCACACGCCGTTGTTGCGATCGGAGCCGTTGAGCAGCGAGCCGTCGGAGTTGTACGGCCAGGTGCGGTGGGTGTAGAGCGCCGGGAGCTGTACCGGGTTGTAGCGCGCGTCAGGCGTGTCGTCGGCCGAGCCGCGCGGCTGCACCAGCATGCCCAGGATCACGTCGTGCATGACCTGCTCGGGCTTTTGCTCGTAGCTCGCGATCACGCTCTGCACGAACGCGCGCGCGTCGTCGGGTGAGGTCTTGCCGGGCGAGCCCGACAGCACCGAGAAGCCGAGCAGCGGATTGGCCGCGAGCCCGAACAGCCAACCGAAGTGCAGGTTCTGGTTGCCCAGCGCCCAGGCGTGCTGCGGCAGGTACGGGCTGTCGGGCCGCGTTCGCTGTTGCGCGTTCAGCTGCGGGTTGCCCGGCGTGTAGGTCGCGGAGCGCAGATCCGCCAGGCCGTCGAAGTCCACGTCGAGCGAGTAGTGGCAGATCGCGCAGGTGATGCCGAGCCGGACCTTGCCGGCCGGTGCTGGACCGAAGCCCGCGTTCGCCGGGTCGATCAGGTACGGCAGATGTTGATCCGCGGCGGGCGCGGCCACCGGCACCAGCCCGAGCGGGTAGCTCGCGCCGGCTTCCACGTCGAGGCCGGTGTGCAAGCGTTCAGGCACGGCGATCCCGCGCAAGGTGGTGCCCGCGGGGAACTCGAGCACGAGGTCGCTGGTGAAGCCGGGGCCAAGCGGACCGCCGTTGCCGGCGAACAGATTGCCGGAGGCACCGTCGAGCTTGTCGATCGCCGCGAACAGGACCGACAGCACTCGCTTGTCGCTCTTGCAGCCCGCTTCGGCTGGCGGATCGCACGGCACCTGCACGGTGCCGTTCATGATCCCGACCACGTCGGTCACCACGCGCTCGTTGCCGAACGTGATGCCGCGGAACCAGCGCTCGCCCCAGACCACGAACTTCTCGTAGTCGCGCTGCTCAAGCGTCACCTCGCCAAGCTTGTGCTCCGGCTCGGGCGCGGGCTGCGCGAGCACGTCGAAGTCACCCCAGTCGTAGGGCGGACGCGGACCTCCGCAGGCCGGCAGCGAGGAGGTCGGCAGAACGATGGCAAGGATGGCGCAAAGCAGCGAGCCGGTTCGGTGGGCCATGGCGGTCTCCGTTGTATCCAGTTCGCGATCGAACGTGGAATTGTCGGCACGCAGCCACAGTGGCCGGGATCACAGCAATGGATGGTCGCGAAGTCGCGGCGCGGGCCAGCATCGACCAGCGTGGTGCTCAGAACACGCGACACTCGTCCGGACACATGCCGAGGCACGGAATCACGGGATTGGCGCCCCGTTGACCAGCGGCGAGATGTGCACCGCAGTTCGACGTCACACACGAGAAGTCCATCGCCATGGCCATCGAACGGAAGTTCGGGCAGTTCTGATTGAGGCAGCGGAGAAGTCCCCAGCACGGTTCCCTGCAGCTGGTCTCGGCAATGACCTGCTGGCACATGTCGCTGGCCCCGCACAAGCACTGCGAGCATTCCGCGGGCACGCTGGCCGCCACGCTCGACTTGCACTGCGTGGCCGTCTCGTCGTTCGAGGTGCCGACCCTGAACGTGACTCTGTCGGGCTCGCCGGTCGCCCCCATGTCATCCGTCACCCACAGGTTGAACGTGTACACGCCTGGTTCGGCGATCCGAACCGTGGGTACAGGCACGTCCGCAGACCACGCTTGCTCGTTCCGCTCGGGCAAATGGGACGGCACCTTCGTGTCGTCGGGCAACGGGGTCCCGTCGTCATCAACGAGACCCGCGGACTGCCACTCGTACTTCTCGATCTCGCCGTCCTCATCCGACGATGCCGTCCCGTCGAGCTGCACGTCGATCGGCGCGCCACTGAAGTCGAAGGCGAGCGCGTCCTGCTTCTCGGCGAACGTGGTCTCGTCCGCCGGTCCCCTGGCCAGCACCACGCGCGCCACCGCGACAGGAGGTTCGTTCGGCTTGGCGTTGGCGTTGGCGTCGGCGTCGGCGTCGGAAGGGTGGCTCTCGCCGCAGGCCACGAGGACAGCAAGCAATGCAAGAATCTCGACGCGGAAAGCGGGCATGACGCCTCCGAAGGCTCGGCTTCGAGCTCAGCATGACCACAGATCGTGACCGGCGTGAAGACGCCCAAGGACCACGCTGGCAGCGGGAAGCGAACCCCTTTCCGGCCGCGGCGGTAACTCATGCAGGCACGCGCTCTTGCGCTGCAACGCCGCGGACGGGAAGGGGTTGCCGCCGCGCGGGAAGTGCACGGGAGTCTACGCGAGGGCTCGCGGGTCCGCGGTGGTCGGGCCGTTTGGGCAATGCGAAGAGCTTCGCGTGCTATCGCTGAACACCCAACGCGGATCTCGCAGCTGCGCTGGCGGCCGTGGGTGTGAGTAGGCTTCTACGGCTTCACGATCAGTATGCAGTTGAGCGGCCGACCATCATAGACCCTCGACTGTTCAATTGTTCGACGCAGTTCGCGCTCATCCGGAATGCATGAGTCGGGGTCATAGATGAAGAAGATAATTGTCTCGCAGATCGGATTGTGTCTATACACCTCGATGTCGTCATGAAGCTCCTTCGAGATTCCTCTTCCATGCTGCTTGTCTCGAACGAACTTTGCCTCAACGACCAGTCGGAGCGCCCGAGACATGAAGTCTCGAACGGTGAAACGGTTTCCTGACTTTTCGGTCGGATTCTCTGGAATGAGATCTGGCACCCAGGGGCGCAGCATTAGATAGAGCGCGTCCTGAACCGCAGCCTCAGCGTCCAGCTGGAGAATCGCCCCGGTGCTGCGACGGGTATTCAGGTACCTGACGCACTCGCTGAACTCGTCCAGCGCGGCCCTAACGTTGGCGATTTCCTGGACGCCAGGTTGCGAGAACGGCTGCTTTGCTGCAGCCAATGCCGCAAGTCCGCCAAGTACGTCAGATGCGCGAACGTTCTCAGCCACGGTCTGTACCGCCTCGGCCATAGATGTACTTCGCAATGTCCTGAATGATTGACTCGTAGTCACGCGCCGACTTGTTCTCCGGAAGGTGGATGTGGAGGTCAATACGAACGGGAGGAAGCTGCGCAGGGGTCCCGGTTGGCCCGTCAGCTGGTCCGGCCGAAGCGCCCCCCGAACCAAGAGACACAGGCTCGGAGCTTCCGGAGAAGTCCGCGTAGTCACAAAGCGCCTTGAATGTCTGCACTTGATAGTCAAGTGCACGCTCACCGCCACCGGAATGGATGTTGAAGAAGGTCCTGAGTTCCTCGGCATTCTTGTGGGGCTCGTGAGATGTCTCGAACAGCGCCTTGTAGACCTGCTTGATCCGAACGCCCAAGGCCCGGGGGCCGCTTGGCGGTGACTGCATGAAGTCTGTGTACGGCTCGAGCGGCTCTCCGGCCGTGCTCAATAGCCCCAGTTTCTTCAGCACACCCGCCGGCGTCGCGTCATTGGTAGTTGTGACCTTCGTGCGCAAGATAGTTGAGGGCGGCCTTCGTAACGACGCGGCCAAAAGCATCTTCAAGGGTTGCGTCAATGGCGATGCGGGCAGGCGGAAGGCGGCTAGCCGGATGTGTTGCGACCGTAGAATGCTGCACGCCTAGTTTTTCCAACTCGCGCAGTACTGGCCGGTGTCTTCAACGCCGAAGATTGAAATGTGACGGAACCCCTCGTTGAAAAGTTCCCGTACTGTCTTGCGATCAGGAAGCGATTCTATCAGGAGCGTTTGAAACCGACCGGTCTCGCTCTTGCCGAAACGAACCTGCGGCAGGGGCTGCGACACAAGCTCACCGTCAACGTGCGTTTGAACCAATCGCGCTCCGGCCAAGACACCGGAATCTGCAACGAAGGTCATGGTGCTGCGCTTGCCGAGCGACTTGTACTCGGCAGGATCCTTCACCCGAAACGGAAGCGGCTGAGGCCGTCCGGTGTGTCGCGCGCCAAATAGAGCTCGAGTTCGTTGCCGAAGAACTCGTTGCAGTCATCGCAGACGACGTTGATGAGCGTAAGGTTGCCTTCGAATCGCCCGAATGACTGCGGCACGACGTGTTCGACCTTCGAAAAGGCTGCGTCGGGCTTTGATGCACGGCAGTAGATGCAAGTCGGCACGAGGTGCTCTGTGGACCGTCACGGAAAGATCTGATCAAATCGTTCGACGAGTAGTGCCGTAAAGCGGGTGACGCGCGTTCCGAGATTGCGGCGTGGATCACCGAACGCGCGAGCTATTCCGAGATCACGGGCGGGCCAGTGAATAGTTCCTGCGGGCGCTTCCCAGGGATACTCGAGCTGAGGTCCACCGGCTGCGAGCTGCGGATGCGCGCGTTCAAGGGTTGCTACGGTCCACAGAACGTCCTGCCAAACCTGAGGTCCACCCATCGGTGCGAGTAGGCTACGCTGGCGCTGCATTACGAGAAGCATGCGCGATGCGGCGGCGGACTCTGAAACCGCGCGAGAGGCGCCGAGGTTCGATGCGTTCGCGAACGAGTTCTTGAAGACGTACGCGAGCGCGACGAACAAGCCGAGTGAGGTGCGGTCGAAGACGATCATCTTCGAGCGGCACCTCAAGCCGGCGTTCGGCTGGTTGCGCTTGACCGCGATCGGCGTTCGCGAGATCGACAGCTTCAAGAGCGAGCAGTTGCAGCGAGGGATGTCACCGAAGTCCGTGAACAACCAGCTCACGGTGCTGCGGCGATGCTTGGCGCCAGGCGTGTTCCTCTGGCGAGATCGCCAACGATGGTCCGAGCGCCGTCGGTGTGACGGGACGACACGAGGGGGCGTCGCCATTGCAGCAACTCGCGGAGCGTCCGGCCGATATCGGTTTACGGAGGTCAGGCCCGTGCTCAACTACCAACGGTTGGATGTCTACGTGGCG
>DATHEN010000200.1:0-18824 GCA_035318565.1 Polyangiaceae bacterium | reverse complement strand
CGGTCTCGGCATTTTGGGTTCCGCGACCATGAGCTTGGACGAGCTCGAGAACGCGATCGTGCGCGTGAAGGAGCGCACCCGTAAGCCGTTCGGCGTGAACCTGAGGTCCGATCAACCCGACGTGAAGGACCGCGCCCAGCTCATGATCCGCGAAGGCGTGAAGGTGGCAAGCTTCGCCCAAGCGCCGAACAAGGAGCTGATTCGCCTGTTCAAGGACGCGGGCATCATCACCATGCCCACCGTCGGAGCACGGCGGCACGCCGAAAAGGTCGCGGCATGGGGCGTGGACGCCGTGATTGCGCAAGGGCACGAGGGCGGCGGACACACAGGTCCGGTCGCCACGACCTTACTCCTGCCACAGGTCGTGGACGCGGTGGACATCCCAGTAGTAGGCGCGGGCGGTTTCAACGACGGCCGCGGGCTCGTGGCCGCGCTGGCTTACGGCGCCAGCGGCATCGCCATGGGCACCCGCTTCCTGCTCACACGAGAGAGTCACGTGCCGGACGCCGTGAAACAGCGCTACCTGGAGAGCAGCGTGACGGACACCGTGGTCACGCTCGCCATCGACGGCTACCCGCAGCGCGTGATTTTGACGGACGTGATCGCGAAGCTCGAGCAGTCGAACCCAATCAAGCGCCTGGCCGGCGCACTGCAGTATGCGCTCGCATTCAAACGCGCGACGGGCGCAGGTTTCTTCGACTTGGCTCGCGAAGGGTTGGCCATGAAAGGCTCGAACGAGCTCACGTGGACCCAAGTGAGCATGGCTGCCACGGCTCCCATGATGACCAAGGCCAGCATGGTGGACGGCCGCGCGGATGTAGGCATTTTGCCGACAGGACAGGTCGTGGGCTTGATCGACGAGCTCCCGAGCGTGGGCGAGCTCATCGAGCGCATCATGCAGCAAGCACGCGCCACGCTCGAAGGTCTCGCCGGCGCCAAAGGAAAAGCCGCATGAACGACGAAGACACACCGGTCCTGTACGAAGTGCGGGGCGCGGTCGCGCTCGTGACGATGAACCGCCCCAAGTACAGGAATGCGCAGAACGCGCGCATGACGTACGCCCTGGACGAAGCGTTCATGAAAGCCGTGCGCGACGACGCCGTGAAGGTGATCGTGCTCGCAGGCGCCGGAGATCACTTTTCGGCAGGCCACGACATCGGTTCGCCGGGCCGCGACATTCACAAGTCGTTCAGTCGAGTGGCCACCACGTGGTGGGAGCACGCAGACAAGGCCGGCTCCGAAAATCTGTTCGTGCGCGAGCAAGAGCTCTACCTGGGCATGTGCCGCCGCTGGCGCGAGCTGCCGAAGCCCACCATCGCCATGGTGCAGGGCGCATGCGTGGCCGGCGCATTGATGCTGGCCTGGGTGTGTGACCTGATCCTCGCGGCCGACGATGCGTTCTTCGCGGATCCAGTGGTAAAAATGGGCATCCCGGGGGTCGAGTACTTCGCGCACGCGCACGTGATGCCGCCGCGCCTCGCCAAGGAATTCCTGTTCCTCGGCGAGAAAGTCGGCGCGCAGCGCGCCTACGAGATGGGCATGATCAATCGCGTCTTCCCCCGAGACGCACTCGAACGCGAAACCTTCGGCATCGCCGAGCGGATCGCCGCGATGCCGCGCTTCGGGTTGGCGCTCACCAAGAAGGCCATCAACCAGGCCGAAGATCGCATGGGCCTGCGGGACACCATGGACGCCACCTTCGCGCTGCACCATCTCGCCCACGCACACAACGATCTCACGAGTCCCGATCACCTCGCCGGCCAGGACGCCAAGAGCATGGCGAAGTCGCTGAAGTAGGCGCACAAATGGACTTGAGGTTCAGTGAAGCCGAGGAAGCGTTCCGAGAGGAAGCGCGCGCGTGGCTGGCGGCGAACGTCCCGGACGCCCCGCTGCCATCCGGAGACACCCGCGAGGGCTTCGCCGAGCACCTGAAATGGGAGCGGAAACTGCACGACGCCGGTTGGGCGGCCGTGGCCTGGCCGAAACGCTACGGAGGCCGCGACGCTACGCTGATGCAGTGGCTCGTGTTCGAAGAAGAGTACTGGCGGGCCGGCGCGCCCAATCGTGTCACGCAAAATGGCGTGTTCCTACTCGCGCCGAGCCTCTTCGCGTTCGGGACGGAAGAGCAGAAGGATCGCCTCTTGCCCGATATTGCCGCGGCGCGCACGCTGTGGGCTCAGGGCTGGTCGGAACCCGGCGCGGGCAGTGATCTCGCCGCCCTGCAGAGCCGTGCCGAACGCGTGCCCGGCGGCTTTCGCCTGTACGGGCAGAAAACCTGGTGCACGCGCGGCGCTTTCTGCGACGCGATCTTCGGCCCTTTTCGCACCGATCCAGCGGCGGCGCCGCACAAAGGCATCACCTACTTCCTGGTGCCGCTCAAAGCCGAGGGCGGGAGTGTACGCGGCACCGGCCGACTCGACGGCGACGAGGGCTTCGCCGACGTATTTCTGGACGGCGTGTTCGTCCCCGATCGCGACGTGCTCGGCCCGGTGAACGAGGGCTGGAAGGTCGCGATGGGCACCACCAGCTCGGAGCGCGGGCTCTCGCTGCGCAGTCCGGGACGCTTCATGGCCAGCGCCGCGCGGCTGATCGACTTGTATCGCCGCTATCACGCGAGCGCGGACCCGACATTGCGCGATCGCGTGGTGCGCGCGTTCATCGACGCCGAGGCGTACCGCTGGTTCACCTTCGAAGTGGCCACGCAGATGGCCGAAGGCAAAGCGCTCGGACCGGAAGCCAGCGCGAGCAAGATCTTCTGGTCCGAGATGGACCTCGCGCTGCATGAAACGGCGCTGGCATTGCTAGGACCACAGGCAGAGCTCGAATCGGGCGCGAGCGATGCCGCCGACGGCGGTTCCTGGATGAAGGGCTACCAGTTTGCCCTCGCGGGCCCGATCTACGCCGGCACCAACGAGATTCAACGCAACGTCGTGGCCGAGCGCGTGCTCGGGCTGCCGCGCAAATAAGAACCATGCGCTTCGCCCTCACTCCAGAGCAAGAATCGTCACGGCGCACGCTGCGCGAGCTGTTGGCGCGCGCGTGCACCCCGGCACAGGTGCGCGCAGCGTTTTCAGGTTCCGAGCGAGGCAAGAGCGCGCTGTGGGATCAGCTCGCCGAATTTGGCTTGTTGGGCCTGCTGGCGGATCCAGAGCTCGGCGGTTCGGGGCTCGGTCCCATCGAGCTCGCGGCCTTGCTCGAAGAGTGCGGACGCGCGGCTGTTCCGGATCCGGTTCTGGAAACCAGCGCCGTCACGGTGCCGCTGCTCTCCGCGTGGCAGAGCGACCCGCGCATCGCTGCCTGGCTCGAGCGCCTGACGACCGGCCGCGGTCTCGTGCTCAGCGCGCTCGATGCGACTCCCTACGTCAATGGCGCACACCTGGCGGACGCATTGCTCGTGCAAGTCGGTGACGAAGCGCATCTCGCGCTGCGCAGCGAGGTCGAGCTTCTGCCGCAAGAGTCGGTGGACGGCGCGCGCCGGCTGTTTCGTGTGTCGTTTAGCCCGCGCGAAGACTCCCGTGTCGCGCGCGGGCCCGCGGTGAGCCGCGCTTTCGCCGAAGCGTTCGATCGCGGCGCGCTGGCTGCCGCGGCCGAGCTCCTCGGCCTCGGTGTGCGCATGATCGAGATGGCCATCGAGCACGCCAAGACTCGACGTCAATTTGGCCAGCCGATCGGCACATTTCAGGCCGTGAAACATCACCTCGTCGATGCTCACATCGGTATCGCGTTCGCGCGGCCGCTCGTTTATCGCGCCGCGCATTCCCTGGCGCACGCCGATCCCGAGCGCCGCTGGCACGTCTCTGCCGCAAAGGCCGCTGCCTCGGAGGCGGCTTGGCGCGCGGCGCGCAAGGCACTGCAGGTGCACGGAGCGATTGGTTACTCGTTCGAGCACGACCTGCATTTGTGGATGAAACGTGTCTGGGCTCTCGCCGCCGAGTGGGGCGACGCGGCCTGGCACCGAACCCGCGTGGCGAACGCGATTCTCGGAGAATCAGTATGAGCGAAGCCTATATCATCGACGCAGTTCGAACTCCGGTCGGCAAACGCAAGGGCAGCTTGTCCCAGGTGCACCCCGCCGATCTCGGTGCGCACGTGCTCAAGGCTCTGGTCGAGCGCACGAACATCGATCCGAACACGGTGGACGACGTGGTGTTCGGCTGCATCGACCAACTCGGACCCCAGGCCGGAGACGTGGCGCGCACGTGCTGGCTCGCGGCCGGCTTCAGCGACGAAGTGCCCGGCGTCACCATCGACCGGCAGTGCGGCTCCTCGCAGCAAGCCGTGCACTTTGCCGCGCAGGCCGTGATGAGCGGCACGAGCGATCTCGTGATCGCGGGCGGCGTGCAAAACATGACGATGATCCCGATCGGATCGGCGTACACGGTGGCGGCCCAATTCGGCGTGGCCGATCCGTTCCGAACCTCGAAGGGCTGGCTCGCGCGCTACGGCGACGGCATGATCTCGCAGTTTCAGTCGGCCGAGATGATCGCCCACAAATGGGAAATCAGCCGCGCGGACATGGAAGCCCTGGCACTGCAGAGCCACGAGCGCGCCATTCGCGCCATCGACGACGGCCGCTTCAAGCGGGAGATCGTGGCGTTCGAGGACTTCGCCGTGGACGAATGTCCGCGCCGTGGCACCACGCTCGAAAAGATGGCGTCACTCGAGCCCCTGGCCCCGGGCGGTAAGATCACGGCGGCGCTGTCGAGCCAGATCTCGGATGCGTCAGCGGCGATGCTGCTCGCAAGCAAGGCCGCAGTCCAGAAATACGGCTTGAAGCCGCGCGCTCGCGTGCATCACCTGAGCGTGCGCGGGGACGACCCGGTGTGGATGTTGACGGCGCCCATTCGCGCCACGCGCCACGCGCTGAACAAGACGGGCATGAAGCTCTCGGACATCGATCTCGTCGAGATCAACGAAGCGTTCGCGTCCGTGGTGATCGCCTGGCAAAAAGAGACCGGCGCAGACATGAACAAGGTGAACGTCAACGGCGGCGCCATCGCGCTCGGGCACCCGATCGGTGCCACGGGCGTACGGCTGATGACCTCTCTCTTGAACGAGCTCGAACGCACGGGCGGCCGCTTCGGCCTGCAAACGATGTGTGAAGGCGGCGGCCAGGCCAACGTCACCATTATTGAGCGTTTGAACTGATTGGGTTCGAAGCCAGGATTTTTTTCGGGCACGTTCACGGGCACGGGCACGTTCACGGAAGAGGAATTTCTATGCGGCTTGGATTGATGATGGGTTATTCCGGCGCCGAGCTTTCGCTCGACGTCACACTGGCTCAGGAAGCCGAGGCGCTCGGCTATCACTCCGTGTGGACGGCAGAGGCTTACGGCTCGGACGCCGTGAGCCCGCTGGCCTGGCTTGGAGCGCACACCAAGACGATCAAGCTCGGTACGGGCATCATGCAGCTACCCGGGCGCTCGCCGGCGTGCACCGCCATGACGGCCATGACGCTGGACGCGCTGTCCGGCGGTCGTTTCATTCTGGGTCTCGGCACTTCCGGTCCGCAGGTCGTGGAAGGCTGGCACGGGGTGCCGTTCGGCAAACCGCTCACCTGGCTGCGCGAGTACGTCACGATCGTGAAGAAGATCCTGGCGCGCGAGGAACGTCTCACGTTCGAGGGCGAGCGCTATCAGATCCCGTACAAGGGCGAAGGCGCGCTCGGACTCGGTAAACCGCTGAAGAGCATCTTGCACGGCCGCCCGAACATCCCGATCTACACTGGGTCCATGGCTCCCGCGAGCCAGGCTTTTTGCGCAGAGGTCTGCGACGGCCTGCTGCTCACGTGCGTGCATCCCGAGCGCATGGACGTGATCGAAGAGAACCTGAACGTCGGCTTCGCGCGCGCTGGCGGCGGCAAGAGCCTCGCGAACTTCGACATCGCGCCCGCCGTGGCGGTGGTGATGGGCGACGACCTGGACGCCTGCCGCCTGCCGCTGAAGTTCAGCTTGGCGCTATATCTGGGCGGCATGGGGGCGCGCAGCAAGAACTTTTACAACGAGTACATCACCAAGGTGGGCTTCGCCGACGCGGCGCGCAAAGTTCAGGCGCTGTACCTCGACGGAAAGAAGAACGAGGCCGTCGCTGCTGTTCCCGATGAGCTCGTGGACACGCTCAACCTGGTCGGCCCGAAGGAACGCATCCGAGATCGTTTCCAGGTCTGGAAGGAATCCAAAGTTGGCACGATGTTGATCGGCACCGCGCAACGTGAATCGCTGCGTCTTTTGGCTGAACTGGCGAATTCGTAGAGGTTGCTTGACAGAATAGAACGTGTTCTACTTCTGGTGAGATGACGTCGAAACCAGCCAAGTGGGACCTTTCCGTCGATGTCGTCGCGGTGGGCTCGGGGATCGGCGGATTGTCCGCGGCGATCGTCGCGCACGACCTCGGCCTCACGGCGCTCGTGCTCGAAAAGGCCGAGAAGCTCGGCGGTGTCAGCGCCTACTCCGGCGGTGAAGTGTTCCTACCGAACAACCCGCTCGAGGCGGCGCTCGGCATAGAAGACTCACGCGAGCTCGGCCGCGCCTACTTCGACTTCTTGGCCGCCGGCTACGCAGTGCCCGAGCTTCAGGCCAATCTGCTCGACATCGGGCCCGTGGCGGCGCGCTACTTTCAAGAGCAGGCCGGCGTACGCTGGAAAATCATCAGCGGTTTTCCGGACTATCACTACCCGCACGCGCCCGGCACGCTCTCCGGCGGTCGCTATCTCGAAACCGAGATCTTCGACGGAAAGCTACTCGGCGAGTGGCAGGACAAATCTTACCTGTCACCCCACATGCCGAACGGCATCACCCACGACGAGATGTTCGAGTGGGGCGGATTTCCGAACATTCTGAAGTGGGACTTCCAGCTGCTCAGCAAGCGCATGCGCCAGGACGCGCGCACGTTCGGGCCGGGCATGATGGCGTATTTCATCAAAGCCGCGCTCATCGATCGCAAGATCCCCGCTCATCTTCAGAGCGCCGCGCGGGAGCTGATCGTGGAAAACCGCCGCGTGGTCGGTGTGCGCGCCGAGCGGGATGGCAAGGACTGGTTCATCAAAGCCAACAAAGCCGTGCTGCTGGCTACCGGTGGCTACGATTGGCGTCCCGATCTGGCGAAGTACTTCGAACAGCTGCCCGAGTGGTATTCTATGTGTCTGCCCACCGTCGAAGGCGACGCGATGATCATGGCCGGGGAAATCGGCGCCGCGATCGCGGCGGTGCCGCCCAATAACCTGGGGCTGTTCTTCGGGTACAACGTGCCCGGAGAAACTCAGGCCGGTGCGCCGCTCTGGCGAGCCTCGTGGGAAGGCGGTTTTCCGCACGCGCTGTGGGTTAACCAGGCCGGCCAGCGCTTCGGAGACGAATCCTTTTATCGCGACCACTTGCCCAAGGTTCGGGAGTGGTCGGGGATCACCCAAACACGTCCGAACTTTCCGCCGTATCTCGTCTTCGATCAGAACTTTCGCGAGAAGTACGCGCTCGGCTCGTTTCTGCCGAGCATGGACTTTCCGGAGGGACTCGTCAGCCGCGCCGGAAACTTGCGCGAGCTCGCGTCGAAGCTCGGGATCAATCCCGCAGGGCTCGAAGCAACGGTCGCACGCTTCAACGGTTTTGCGAACGAAGGCGTGGATCGCGATTTCGGACGCGGCACATACCCGTGGGCCGCCATGATGACGGGCGATCGATCACGGAAAAATCCGAACCTGGGTCCACTCGACAAGCCGCCGTTCTACGGACTGCGCCTGCATGTCGCGAGCGTGGGTGTGAATGCAGCGGGGCTCAAGACGAACGCACGCGCGCAGGTCGTACACGTAAGAGGCGAAGCCATGCCGGGCCTCTACGCCGCCGGCAACGCAGCGGCGCCGCTCGACACGGGCGCGGGCTACCAGAGCGGGCTCGCCAATTTGCGCGGCATGGTCGGGGGCTATGTCGCCGCACATCACGCAGCAGGACGCTGACAGGAGGGCGCCGTGGCCGAAAACGCACGTGACACGAAGAATCTTTTCCCCGGTTACGCCAAAGGCTGGTTCGTCATCGCCTTCGCAGACGAGCTTCCCAAGGGTGGCGTGCTCTCGCTGGAGTACTTCGGCAAACAGCTGGTGCTGTACCGCGGGGAACAAGGTTCAATCCATTTGCTCGATGCGTATTGCGCGCACCTCGGAGCGCACCTCGGCGCGGGCGGAAAAGTCGTGGGCGAGACCATCGAGTGTCCCTTTCACGCCTGGCGCTACGGTGGTGACGGCCGCTGCGTCGAGATCCCTTACGCCAAGAAAATCCCGGTCAAAGCCTGCGTGGAGGCCTGGACCGTACGCGAGCAGAACGGGCTCATCTACATGTGGCATCACCCCGCGCGCAGCGGCCCCGAGTTCGACATACCGGTGCTCGAAGAGTGGGACAAGCCCGGCTGGACGCGCTGGACCATGAGCAAGATCCGCATCAAGACGCACCCCAAGGAGATCGTCGAGAACGTCGTCGACAAAGCGCACTTTGCCAAGGTGCACAACACCCACGTCGAATCGTTCGAGAACGAATTCGTCGGGCATCAGGCCACGCAACGCACGCGCGCCGTCGCGTACCCCGTGGGCGGCGGCAAAGACGAATTCGAGATCACCGCCACCTACTTTGGACCCGGTTTTCAGATTTCGTGGATGCACGGCTTCCTCGAGGCACGGCTGTTGAACGCGCATACCCCAATCGACGAACAGCACGTCGACCTGCGTTTCGGCGTGCTGCTAAAGATGGTCGGCAACAACGCAGAGAAGACCAAAAAGTTCGCCGACATGTACGCCGAGAATCTGCGCCTCGGTTTCCACCAGGACATCGCGATCTGGGAGAACAAGAAGTACCGCGATGTGCCGGTGCTGTGTGACGGGGACGGCCCGATCATCAAGCTCCGCCACTGGTACGCGCAGTTCTACGCCGCCGCCCCGAGCGCGCCGGCAGCAACGTGAACCGCATGAGCGATATACAAAGTTTTCGCGAATCCGTGCGCGCCTTCATCGCCGAGCACGCACCCAAGTCTCTGTACGGCGCGCGCCGCGGGCGTTTCGACGGCTACTGGGGCGGCCGCAAGGCCGAGCCCGAGCCCGACGTGAAGCGCTGGTTCGAAGCGGCGCTCGAGCGCCGCTTGATAGCCCCCACCTGGCCCCAGGAGTTCGGCGGCGGCGGCTTGTCTCGCGATCACGTCCTCGTCTGGGAAGAAGAGCTCACCGCGCTGGCGCTGCCACCGCCACTGGTCGGCGTGGGATTGACGATGATCGGCCCCACGCTGCTCGACTACGGCACAGAGCAGCAGAAGCGCGAGCATTTGCCCAGGATCGTGCGCGGTGAAGTGCGCTGGGCGCAGGGCTACTCGGAGCCCGGCGCGGGTTCCGATCTGGCGTCCCTGTCCACGCGCGCCGTGCGCGAGGGCGACGACTTCATCATCAACGGGCAGAAGATCTGGACGACTCACGCGGACAAGTCGGACTTCATTTTCGCGCTGGTACGCACGAACACGCAGGTCAAAAAGCAGCTCGGCATTACCTTTATCCTGATCGACATGGAAACTCCGGGCGTCTCCACGCGGCCCATCGACCTGATCAGCGGCTGGTCACCATTTTGCGAGACGTTCTTCGACAACGTGCGCGTGTCCGCGAAGAACGTCGTAGGCAACGTCGACGCCGGCTGGACAGTGGCCAAGGCCCTGCTCGGCTACGAGCGCTCGATGATCGGCGAAGCCATGAGCAGCGAGCTGGACGGCGCCGAACGCACGCTCGTGGCTCGCGCTCGTCAAGCGCTCGGCGCCGCCGCAGGACCGCTGCCGGATCCGGATCTGCGCCGCAACATCGCCGAGCTCGCCATGGACGTCGAAACGTTCGCCTTCGCCGTGGATCGACTGCGACAAACGGTGCAGGAAGGTCACAAACCGGGCGCCGAAAGCTCGACGCTCAAGGTCGTGGGCAGCGATTTGAAACAACGCCGCTGGGAGCTCGGCGTGCGCGTGGCAGGCCCGGACGGGCTCGGCTGGGAAGGGCCGAGCTACGACGCAGCGGACCTGAAAACGACGCGCGAATGGCTGCGCTCTCGCGCCAACACCATCGAGGGCGGCACCAGCGAGATCCAGCTGAACATCATCGCCAAACAGGTGCTCGGCCTGGGCGGGGGTAAGCCATGAAGCTCACTTTCGACGAACAGCAAGAAGAGCTGGCGCGCACCGCACGTGCGTTCGTTACTTCCAGCACGCCCATCGCGCGCGTGCGCGCCCTGCGGGACAGCCGCGACGCGATCGGCTTTTCGCGCGAGATCTGGCAGCAGATGGCCGATCTCGGCTGGACCGGCCTGTGCTTGCCGGAGCAGTACTCCGGGCTCGGGCTCGGCTTCGTGGAGCTCTGCATCGTGCTCGAGGAAGCGGGCCGCCGGCTCGTGCCAGAACCGCTGATCTCCACGCTGCTACTCGGCGCGCAGGCGCTGCTGCTCGGCGGCACTCCGGCGCAAAAAGCGCGCTTTCTGCCGCGGGTAGCGGCCGGCACGGCGGTGCTCGGCCTGGCGTTTCAAGAGCGGGGCAGCCGCTACGAGCTCGACCGCATCGAAACCGTGGCCGAGCGCACGCCGCAGGGCTTCCGTCTTCGCGGTGAAAAAACCAACGTCCTCGATGGACACGTCGCCGACGCCTGGGTGGTCTCCGCGCGCACCGAGCAAGGCCTGGCACTGTTCCTCGTCGATTCCAGCACGCCCGGCGTGGAGATCGTACGCCAGCAGCGCATCGATTCGCGGAACGCTGCCAACATCCGGCTCGCCGGCGTCGAGCTCACGAGCGACGCGCTGCTCGGCCGCCCCGGCCAGGGGCTCGAGTTGCTGGGCCGGGTCGTCGATCGCGCCGCGATCGGACTTTCTGCAGAGATGCTCGGCTCTGCGAGCCAAACCTTCGAAGACACGCTCGCTTATCTCAAGACCCGCAAGCAGTTCGACGTCACGCTTGGCTCGTTCCAGGCGCTCCAACATCGGGCAGCGCGCTTGTTCATCGAGCTCTCGTTGGCACGCGCCGCCGTGCTGGCCGCTGCGCGCGCGGTGGACGAAGCACCGGAGCAAGTGGCGCGCATGGCCTCGCTCGCCAAAGCGCGCGCGTCGGATCTGTTCGTCCACGTCGCCAACGAAGCCGTGCAAATGCACGGCGGGATCGGCGTGACGGACGAATGTCAGCTCGGCTTTTACTTGAAGCGCGCGCGTGTCGCGGAGCTCACGTTCGGCGACGCCGCCTGGCACCGCAGGCGCTGGGCCGAGTTAGCGGGTTACTAGGTTTCGGCTGGAGCCCCGGGAGGCTCGACGCCTTTGCCGACGCCTCGGCGAGGGCCCTTCGTTTTGGATTTCGAAGTTCAGGCCTGAACTTACAAATTCAAACTAGAAGGCGCTTCTGGCGCCGCACACCGGCGCGCCGGCGCCTTTGCCAGAGTGCCCGGCCCAGCCGAATGTCGTAAACTGAGCGTCGATGGCGACCGACCGCCCGCCCGTGGCAGTGCAATACTCCCTACCGAACTCGGTGCCCGAGTGGGAGCTGCCGGAGGTACCGGTGCCGGAGTCTCCCGAACACGACGAGATGGCGGATCGTCTGCGCAGCGTGCTGCTCGCTTGGGCAACGCGCACGGGCGCCGGCGGAACAGTCCGGCGCAATCTCGCGATTCGCTGGGATGCACAGAATTTGCGCGTAGGAGTCGACCCGGACGTGTGCTGGATCGACCGCATTCCTCCCGGCTGGAACGAAGGCCAAGTCGGGTCGCTCTGCTTGTGGCAAGCGGGGCACTTCGTTCCGCCGCTGGCCATCGAGATCGTCAGTCGTCACCACCCCTACAAAGACTACGCACGAGTTCAGGACAAGTACGCCGTGGTCGGCGTCCAAGAACTGTGGGTTTACGATCCGCGCAAGTGGGGACCCAAGAACCTGGGCGGCGCGGTTCTGCTTCAGGTCTGGACGCGCAATGGAGCGGGGGTTCTGGTGCGCCGCCACTTCGGGGACGAACCGGCCCGTTCGCGGCTGCTCGGCTCTTGGCTGGTCCCGGGATATGGCAGGCACTTGCAGCTCGCCAACGACGAGCGCGGCACGCAATCCTGGCCGTCCCTCGCGGAAGAGGAGCATGCACGCGCAGAGCAGGAGCACGCACGCGCAGAGCAGGAGCACGCACGCGCAGAGCGGGAGCGCACTCGCGCCGATCGCCTCGAGGCCGAGGTCGAGCGCTTGCGTGCTCAATTCGAAAAAAACAGCCAGTCGTAGTGACCAAAGAGCGAATGCTCGTAACGCGTCTCGCGTAGCCAGGGAAAACGCGAGAACACTTCTCGAACCGCCGGCACCGCCCCGCTGTAAAGCAGATACGCCACCAGCAGGCGCCGCGGATGAGCGCGCAGCGACTGTTCCAAACGCGCGAGCACGGCGGCCGTCACGTCGGGCTCGAACGGATGGTAGAGATGCAGCAAAGTGTCCGCCGCGGGGAAGTCGAAGGACGTTGCGTCGCTGTTCGCGATTGCGATTTCTCCGCAACGCTTCGCCGAAAAATTCACGGCGTTGCGCTGAGCGATCTGGCTCAGTGCCTGCGAGATTTCGACGCCGACGACCCGCTGAAAAGGATACTGCGCAGCCGTCAGCACGACGCGCCCTTTCCCGCAGCCCAGATCCACGAAGACGAACTCGCGAGGGTCGACGCCCACGTTGTCGAGCATCCAGCGCGTCACGCGCACCGGAGACGGCAAGTAAAGGATGGCCTTCTCCCGCTGCTCGGCGTCTTCGATACCGAGGTCCGAGGTATTGACCCTGCCCGCGGTATCCGTGCGGTACTTGCGATCGAACGCTATGTCCCGCTCGGCGTGGTAAGCCGTCAAGTGATTCACCACATCCATGAACGTGCGCCGCAGCCCCGTGCTCTCAATCGAAAACTTGAGTCGGCGCAGCTTGGGTAGCAGGTTTTCCCGGAGACCCGGCATGCGCGGTCTCTAGCTCTCGGCGCCAGCGGCTGCAACGGCCGCGCTATCTGGAGCGCACCGGCTGCGCGCCGAGCTCTTTTACAGGCCCCTGCGCTGCACCCGCCACGCGGAGTCGTTACACAGCCCGCAGCTCGCTCCGTAGAACCTGCCGCGGAAGGCGTCATCGGCCATGAGCTGCACGCGGAACCACGCGAGCATTGCCTCGCGGTAGGTTTGGAGACCGTTGAGCGAGACGGCCACGTGATCGCCACCGACGAGATTGGCCCAGAACACGGGCACGTTGGTGGTGTTGAACACGGGCTGCTGATTGGTGGCAGGCGCGGCGATGGTGTCGGCCGTGCCCGAGAGCAGCAACATGGGTCCAGTCTGCCGCGTGATCGATGCGGGATCGAAGCCGCCAAAGCCAGCCTGGATGTACGGCATGAGCGGAGCCGTCGTGGTGACCCGCGCGTCGCGTCCCGCCATGAGCGCGCCGCCGCCGCCCTGCGAGTGGCCCGAAGCTCCAGCGCGCGTGCGCTCCACCTTGCCCTGGTAGGCGCTGCCCGCCGTCGTATCTTGCCGGTACACGTAGTCGAGGCAGGCAAGCAGCGGCGCGCCCGAACCCTGACCGTTGCTTGGATTGGCCGCAGCCACGATGAACCCGTAAGACGCCCAGTGCTCGAACGCCGCGCCGTACACGAACGTGGGTCCGCCGGTGCCGTTGCCCCAGATGATCACGGGATGTTTTCTGCCGCACTCGCCCAAAATCGAGGGACGATAAATCGTGCAGTCCGCGCCGACGCCAGGCTCGTTCGTCACAGCGAAGGGCCCGCGAGCTGCCACGTTCGTCACGGGCGGGAACGCCGTGCCGTTGCAGTTCCCTCCGCCGCCAGTACCACCCGCACCGCCGGTACCCGCGGGTGGAGTCGGGCCGCAATGCGTTGCCCCCAGCGCGATGACCATCACCGAGACTCTGAAATACGCCGTATTCATCTACCCGCTCCTCCTGCTTGCGCCGGCCGCAAGCGCTCGAGGTGTAACGCAACACGGCCGCAATTGGAACATGTTCTACGGCGCTTTTAGGCCATTTCGCCTTTGCGTAGAGGCGGGCAAGCGCGTACTGTGCGTAATAGAACACGTTTCAAGGAGACAAACATGGCCAAGCGCGTCAGCACTTGCAGCGAGTATTTCACCGACTTGCCCGAACGCTTCATCCCCGAGAAGGCCAACGGCGTGGATGCCAAATACGTGTTCAAGCTCGAAGGCGAGGGCGGCGGCACGTGGACGGCAACGGTGCAGAACAACACCCTCACCGTCAGCGAAGGCGCAGCGCCCGACGCAGCGGTCACGCTGGAGATGAAACCCAAGGACTGGGTCGACATGGCCAACGGCGATCTCGGCGGCATGAAGGCCGTGTTCACGCGCAAGCTCAAGGTCTCCGGCAACATGGTGCTCGCCAAACGCATGAACGACTTCATGCCCCCAGGCGACGGCAAGTAGCGTCCGCTGCGGCAGGGACTACCGCACCGGGACGTCACCGGCGGCGGACGGTGGCTCGTCGTCGCCGATGTTGCGGGTGTGGGCATAGCCCAACGTGCCGCAACTAGTGAACGTGCCCGTGCACCCTTCACCACTACCGCCACCTACGTCGCGATTGCCGCCCCAGCATCGCACCCGCTTGTTCGAAAGGAGAGCACACGTATGCGTCCGGCCGGCAACGATTTGTTCGACCGGTCCGCCTACGTCCACGTCCCCCGCAGCCGAGGGTGGCTCGTCGTCTCCGATGTGGTTCCGGTTAGCGTAACCCAGCGCTCCGTCCGACCCTGATCCCCAGCAACGCACCTTACCGTTCGTCAGCAGCGCGCAGACATGGGTGCCGCCTACCGCGATCTGACGCGCGAGCCCACCGAGATCGATATCCCCCACTTCCGCTGGGCTCTCGTCATCACCGATCGATTCCGTGTTGCCGTAACCGAGTCCATAGGAACTCGTTCCCCAGCAGCGAACTCTACCGTTCGTCAGCAGCGCGCAGGTTTGACCCGACCCCGCTGCGATTTGCGCGGTGCGGCCACCGACGTCGACATCGCCGGCCTGAGCCGGCACTTCGTCGTCGCCGATGTGCAGGCGATTGCCATAGCCGAGCTGCCCATTCAAGCCGTACCCCCAGCAGCGAACGCTGCCTGTGGAAAGCAAGGCACAGGTATGCGCTTCACCCGCGGCGATCTGCACGACCGGGCCGCCGACTGCCACGTCACCCGCACTCTCTGGGTGGTCGTAGTATCCCACGGTCGTGGTGTTGCCGTACCCGAGAGATCCATAGGAGCCTGATCCCCAGCAGCGCACGTTGCCGCTGGTGAGCAAGGCACACGTGTGCATGCCAGCCGTGACCTGAGTAACGCTGCCTCCCACTCGCACGGCGCCGGCCGCCGCGGGGGGCTCGTCGTCTCCGATCGTCAAGGGATTGGCGTAGCCCAGGGCGCCATTCGCAGACGATCCCCAGCAGCGGACGTTTCCCCCCGAAAGCACGGCGCAGGTATGCGAATGTCCCGTGCTCACCTGAACGACGCTGCCGCCAACGTTCACGTCACCCGCTGCGGCGGGAAACTCGTCGTCACCAATGCGCGCCGTGTTTCCGTAGCCGAGTGCGCCATACGCTGAGTTACCTCCCCAACAGCGAACATTGCCGCTCGCCAAACGCGCGCACGTCCGATCAAAGCCGGCGGAAAGCGCCGTGACCGTGTCGGGAACCTCACCCGTGCCGCGAACGCCCCTGGACGTGACATTCGGCGCGCTGCTCGCAGATTCATACGTGACCCCGAAGTTGCCCGACACGGGTCCGAGTGTAGTTGGCGCAAAGCTGACCGTGAGGGTGCACTGGCCACCGGCAGCCGGCAGCGTCGCGCCACTGCGACACGTGCCACCGGTCAAAGAAAAGGGCGCATTCAACCCCAGACTCCCGTTGCTGACGGATCCAAGGGTGACGGGCGCGTCCAACCAATTCGTGAGCGTGAACGATTTCGGTGTGACGGAGCCGGCCGAGAGACGCCCGTAGTCGAACGCTGGCCCGTTCGAGAGCGCGACCGGCGCCATCCCCGTCCCACTCACATTCCGAACCACCGCGCGAGGAAACGCCGCGTCCTCCCAACCGTAATTCACGGAAATCCTGGCGTAGGCACCGGCCACGTACAGCGGGGTGAACGTGATCACCACGCTGCACGTGCCGCCATTCGCCGGAACCACCGCGCCAGCCCTGCAGGTGCTGCCGTCGACGGAATACGAGCCGTGCAGCACGTAGTGCTCGAGCACTACGTCTTGGACGAGAGCATCCGCCTGCCCCCGGTTCGTCACCGTAACGGTTCTCGATCGCGATGAACCCAGCGGACGATTTCCGAAATCGATCGAAGTCTCAGAGATGGACAGCGAGGCTTCCGAGCACTGGGCCGCGAGCAGCAACGCGCTGCTGATCACCAGCACTAGCTTCAGCGCGCGCGACTTGACGTAGCTCGACGGGTAGCGCATCGCCCGGCAGTATCCACGCTTTGCCTCGAAATGGGCAGCCGCTGCTGGACGTCCGCCCGCTCATTCCAGCACTACGGGTCGCAGCGCAACCACACCAGAAGCCGAGTGATCGAAAATCCCTGCAGCGGACATCATGCACATCCTTGGCCCCGCCCCCTCCGGTCACCAACTGCTCGCTCAGCCGAGCTGACGGCTTCCTTTGCCGCAAAGCCGCGAAGATCGCCAGGGACCTCGCCACCTGATTTTTTGGGTTGAACACTGCTTGGCAGTGCGCGGCGCTCAAACAGCGTTGAGCGATCTTTAGTAGCTCAATCCCAGCGACGTTTGTACGCCGCGCAGCGCTGTAGAAGGTTCAACCCTCCAATTCTGCTGGCGAGGTCTTGGCGTCCTTGGCGACTTGGCGGCAAAGGAACCGGGCAGTCAGCGAGGCGGCGCAGCGCAGTGGACGGCGAGGCACAAGGGGCGCTGGGACGTCAGCGACGTGGGGGCGGGGGCGTCAGCGACGTAACGCTTTGACCATGTCGAGAGCGAGGTCTTCGATCATGTCTTCCTGGCCGCCAACGGTTCTGCGACGCCCGAGCTCGACCAGGATGTCGCGCGACGAGAGCCCGTACTTTTCGGCTGCGCGTTGCGCGAACAGCAAGAAGGACGAGTACACGCCCGCATAGCCCAGGATCAGCGCGTCGCGATCGATGCGCACCGGTTGGTCCATGAGCGGCACCACGAGATCCTCGGCAACGTCCGAGATCTTGTAGAGGTCGACGCCGTGCTCCACGCCCAGGCGGTTCAGCACTGCTACGAAGACTTCGAGCGGCGTGTTGCCCGCGCCCGCGCCGAGACCCGCGCAGGAGCCGTCGATGCGAGCCGCGCCCGCCTCGATGGCGGCCAGCGAGTTCGCGATGCCCATCGCCATGTTGTGATGGCCGTGGAAGCCGACGCGCGTCTCGGGTGAGAGCTCTGCGCGCAGCAAACCCACGCGCGCTGTCACGTCGTCCGGCAGCATGTAACCGGCGGAGTCGGTCACGTACACGGTTTGCGCGCCGTAGCTCTCCATGAGCTTGGCCTGCTCGAGGATCTGCTGGGGCGGGATCATGTGCGCCATCATCAGAAAGCCGACGGTATCCACGCCGAGCTTGCGCGAGAGATCGATATGTTGGCGCGAGACGTCCGCTTCCGTGCAGTGCGTGGCCACGCGAATGCAGCCCACGCCGCAATCGACGGCCATGCGCAGCTCGTCCACGGTGCCGATGCCCGGCAAGAGCAACGCGGAGATCACGGCGCGTTTCATCTTCGGGCAGACGGCGTCGAGGTATTCGCGGTCGGAATGTGCCGGGAACCCGTAGTTGATCGAAGCGCCGCCCAGGCCGTCCCCGTGCGTTACTTCGATGAAGGGCACGCCCGCTTCGTCGAGGGCCGTGGCAATGGTCACCATCTGCTCGAGGCTGATTTGATGGCGCTTGGGATGCATGCCATCGCGCAGGCTCATTTCGTGCAAGACGACTTGCTTGCCCTGAAGGTTCATGAGCTCACTCCGAGTTGCTCGGCAAAGAGCTCGCCCGTGCGCAGCGCCGCGGCGGTCATGATGTCGAGATTGCCTGCGTACTTGGGCAAGTAGTCTCCGAGGCCTTCTACTTCCAGGTACACGCTCACACGACGTCCGTCGAACACGGGTCCGTTCTTGAGCGTGTAGCCCGGCACGTACTTTTGTACCTCGTGGATCATTTGTGCGATCGATTCGCGCACGGCTTCGCGCTGGGGCTCGGTTTCGGTCAGGCAGTGAATGGTGTCGCGCATGATCAGCGGCGGATCGGCCGGATTCAGAATGATGATGGCCTTGCCGCGGCGTGCGCCGCCGACCTTTTCCACGCCGCGCGCCGTGGTACGCGTGAACTCGTCGATGTTGTTGCGCGTGCCAGGACCCGCGGAGCGGGACGACACGGTCGCCACGATTTCCGCATACTCTACCGGTTGCACCCGGCTCACGGCGGCCACCATGGGAATCGTGGCCTGCCCGCCGCACGTCACCATGTTCACGTTCATGGCGCGCGTATCGAGGTGCTCGCGCAGATTGACGGGCGGCACGCAGTACGGGCCAATCGCCGCGGGGGTGAGGTCCACGACGCGCACGCCCAGCTCGATCAATTTGCGGGAGTTCTCCTGGTGCGCGTAGGCGCTCGTGGCATCGAACGCGACCCGCACCCCGTCCTCTGCAATGTGCGGCAAGAGGCCGTCCACCCCGGCGTGCGTGGTCTTGACGCCCAAGCTGCGTGCGCGCGCCAGCCCTTCCGACTCGGGTTCGATGCCGACCATCCAGACGGGCGCGATGCTCGAGCTGCGCAGCGCCTTCATCAGCAAATCGGTGCCGATGTTGCCGGAGCCGACGATTGC